>JAPORB010000025.1 GCA_026710425.1 Gammaproteobacteria bacterium | reverse complement strand
CAACGGGCATATCCATCGTGAACATGCGATTGGCAGAGGGCGCGCTGACCTGTTGGTAAGCTGGCCGATGGCCGATGGTGAGCAACGGCGCATTGTTATTGAGTGTAAGGTGCGCCGCGATCGGAACTCAATGGAGTCGGTCATTGCGCAAGGACTTGAACAAATCCGTGGTTATATGGACAACTGTGGCACCGCCGAGGGGCACCTGGTCGTCTTTGAGTCCGATGCCTCGAAAACCTGGGACGAGCGCATTTTCCGCCGTGAAGAGGCGGGAAACGGAAACATGGTAGTAGTCTGGGGCTGTTGAGAGATAGTCTTGGTCGCAGTCTTCCTTTGAAAGACTCACAGGCTATATTTTTGTTTACTGAAGAGAATTAACGCCACCGTGGCGAGCTGAATGTCGGCTTCCAGGACCGCATACAGCAGGCGGATGAGCAGCAATCGGAATAATACGTTGGCAGTGGCAAGCCGGTCTGCCATTCCCAGTTGCAGCATGGCGGCAAATGCCATGCTGATGGTGCCATAGGTCAACAGTCCAAAGATGATGGTTGGCCTGCGCACCCAGTGATCCGAGATTTTCCCCACACCGCTGATGACACTACTAACACCATGGCGGTAGACGAAATGATCATGCCAAGTTGCGACTCATTCAGCCCTATTCAGCTCGCGCAGCTGATCGACCCGCTTGTTGTGCACAATGGTCCCGGATGGCACACAAACGTGAAATCCATCGGATAGGAAAACAGAATGACGTATTTTCCGCGGTACTGGCATAAGCGGAAGTCCTTGCGGATACTGCCGTCGAGCAAAACCGTCGCCGTTATGAAATCCGGCACTTGACTACTAGCTGATAACTGCATTGTTTAGATTCCGTTTATTGGGTAATGAATTCGATGCTGCAAGCTGGCAAGCCAGAGCGGGCTGTACACAGCCTTGGCGCGCAGAGACTCTTAAAGCGATTCACAGCGATAAGGCACCTTCACTTAAATTCATGCTGGTTGATGCTGATTCAGGAAAGCGCATTTGAACCACCAATATCAGTTGACGATTCAGGCCAGATAACGGATTGAATCCGAATCTGTGGGATATGTCCGGCCTGCTATCTCTTCCCCTGTATGGCTGTGGATTTCAGCACAGGTAGATCAGGCCGAACCCGCTGCGTCCATTCTCCCTCGAATCCAGTGCTTAGCAGTGATGCTTTGGGTCACGCATTGCTGATCCCCCTGAGTCTCTCAATCGTGTTCGTCCCCGGAAGTCAGGGCATTGGCACAAGAGACCGCCCATGATTTGCATGCCATCCCGTTGCTACAGACTGGCCATTTGCAACTAGCGGTATTGGCTAAAAATAGTTTTTGCAAATAAGAATAATTCGTATTATTATTATATTCAAGCTATGGCTATCTGGATCAGCAGTCAATTGGTGACCTGCCGAAGGCACCAGACTGACTGGATGTCGGCATGAAACAGGGCAGTAGAGCAACAGATGAAACCCGCAAACAGGGTCATCCAGTTGTGCGTCTATGTTCCGGGTGCGGGCATCTACCACGCTTTCTGTTATGCGCTTGACTCAGGATTTTAGGCGATACAATAAGGATGATCAAAATATAATAATTAATAAAAACAATAATTTAGGTTTTAAGATAGCTGCCTTAGGAAAAGGGATGCATAGCCTGGTCAACAGGTGTAATTAAAGTAAACCGGTATCAATCTTAATGAGAAATTGGGTTTTAATAGGTGAAGTGAAAATGCAATTACTGATGAACAGACTCTTTTCCGCTCCTGAAGCTTCGTGCTTTGGTCGGTTTGGTTTTATCACACCGATTCTTGTCAGCCTTTGGCTGCTGCCGACAGCCCAGGCGCAGGAATCTGAGGAGGTGTCAGCGAATCAACAGAATGAACTGGAGGTCATCACCGTCACGGCTACCCGCGCAGAGCGATCCTTGACCGAGATTGCTGGAACAGTCTCCGTGATCAACGACTACACCATCGAACAGAACATAGTACGGGACATTCGCGACCTGATTCGTTATGAGCCGGGCATCACCGTCAGTGGTGGTGGCCGATTCGGTTTGAGCGGATTCAATATCAGGGGTATTGGTGGTGACCGGGTGTTAACCCAGATTGATGGCGCGCCTGCCTCGGATGAATTCAGTTTCGGCCCCTATCTTTCCTCACGCCGGGATTTTGTCGATGTGGACGCCCTGAAAACTGTGGAGATTATTCGGGGGCCGGCTTCGTCCCTGTACGGTAGCGATGCCCTGGGCGGCGTGGTTTCATTTATGACCAAGGACCCGCTGGACTACCTCTCTGGCTCCGACGCCTCGACACACCTGTCGGTCAAGGGCGGCTATACCTCCGAGGACAACAGTTGGGTGACCAACACCACCCTGGCGGGCGGCAATGACCGGGTGCAGGGCATGTTGCTCTACACCTTTCGAGATGGTGAACAGACCGAGAACTATGGCGATGGCGCAGGGGATATTACCGGCCCCGCTCGCAGTGACCCTGACCCCTTCATCTTCACCAGCCACAATGTGCTGGCAAAAGTCGTTTTCACGCCAAATGACAATCACCTGTTCCGGTTTTCCGCCGAGACCTATGAGAACGACTCCGAGGCGCAGATATTGTCGGCAACTGATACAATATCCCGTGGCGTTCGTGTCACGGCAAACCGAGCTGAGGACACACGGGACCGAACACGCTTTAGCCTGGCTCACCGCTATACGGGTGATTTTGCCCTGTTCGACCGCAGTTTTTTTCAGTACTATCATCAGGCATCAGAATCTGATCAGCTGACCCTGCAATCGCATCTCAGCCAGGGTGCGTTGCAGAATCGACGCCGGGCATCCATCTTCAATCAGCGCGTGGATGGTATTGAATTGCAGTTTAACAAATCCCTTAACACGGGTGCGGTGACCCACTATGTTGTGTACGGCATCGATTACGAGCTAACAGAGAGTTACAATAGCCGTGATGGCGGAACTGTTGATGCGGTGACCGGCAGGGCCCTGCCCGAGTTCACCCCACTGCCAACCCGTGATTTCCCACTTTCAGAAACCACTGAATTGTCATTTTATGCGCAGGACGAAATCAGTCTGCTGGGCGGCCGTTTACTGCTCACCCCCGGGCTGCGCTGGGACAGTTTCGAACTGGAGCCGATGGTGGATGCCGTTTATCTGGGCGGCAACGTCGGCGCGCCAATACCGCAACCCTATGAGGCGGACCAAGTGACGGCCAAACTGGGCGCAGTATTTGAGTTAAATGACACCTACTCCCTGTTTGGTCAATTCGCCCAGGGGTTTCGCGCCCCACCCTACGATGATGTGAATGTCGGGTTTACCAACCTTATTGGCGGCTACACGACCTTGCCCAATCCGGATCTGGAGGCTGAAACCAGCGAAAGCATTGAGCTGGGTATCCGTGCCAATACGCCTTTTTCGAGTTTGAGCCTGACCGCGTTCCATAACGATTACGAAAACTTCATTCAAAGCCTGGCTACCCGTGGTTTTAATCCGCGAACACAGCTGCTGGAGTTTCAGGCATCCAATCTTAAAGCGGTCGAAATCAGCGGACTTGAGTTCAAGGGCAACTGGCTGTTGCCGGAGATTGATGGCTTGTCGGCGCTGGTGAGTGCAGCTTATTCCCGCGGTGAAGACCAGGCCACCGGGCAACCTGTTAACACCATAGACCCCATGCGGGCAGTCTTCGGTCTGGCCTACAGCATTTCCGACGTCTGGAACACGCAGCTCGTGCTGACGGCGGTTGCCGGTCAGGATCGCATTGACAATACCGCGGCAACTACGGCTTTCTTCGCGCCCGCAGGCTATGCCACGGTTGATCTGCTGGGTGAGGTCAATTTCAGCGATCAGATCAACCTGAATTTTGGTGTGTTCAATCTGACAAACAGGAAATATTGGGAGTGGGGTGATGTGAACGGTCGCGAATCCACTGATCTGGCACTGGAACGCTTTACCCGTCCTGGCATCAATGCCTCAGTTTCGCTTCGCTATGCCTTCTAGCGTTAAAATGAAGGCGGAAGGCGGCAGGAAGCCTCTCCAACCCAGCCTGTCGCCTTCCTTTTTTCTGTTATTGCTTTCTGTACTTGGCGCGACACCGGGGCCCAGCCATGGGAGCATATCATATCCATTGATGGCTCAATGACAGAAATCGTCTAGCCGCCTGAGGCGGCGCAGCGTTTCCCGAACGTCGGATATATGCTCACATTTTCGCAAATGCGGATGCTATCTGACCTCGTAGTCGGCTTTCAGTATCGGAGGGAGGCGGAACCTTTCTTATCAACCTGAGGGAAAGAATGGCCCGATTTGGGCTGAACTTGCATCCTGACAAAACCAAGCTAATTGAGTTCGGGCGGTTTGCAGTTTGGAACCGAAAGGACCGAGTGCTGGGCAAACCGGAAAACTTCGACTTTTTGTGCATAACGCACTATTGCGCCAAGACTTGGAAAAGGGGAAGATTCTGAGTCGGGCGCAGACCAGGAGTCAAACGGGTGAGGCAGAAACTCATTGAGAAAAGAGAGGATCTGTTTAGGAGGATGAACTGGGACAAAAGAAACTGGCAAAATGGCTTGGGAAAATCATAACTGGATGGCTTAACTACAATGCGGTCCCTGGCACCTCAAAAATCCTTGGAGTATTCTGCTTTGTAGTTAAAAGATACCTACTAAGAGCATTGCGAAGGCGGTCGCAATTTGACCGCACGAAATGGGCTTCAGTAGATGATCTCGTAAAACGTTTCTGGCCCAAACCCTCCATCCGTTACCCGTGGCCAAGTCAAAAACTTGTCGTCTAGACCCGAGGCAGGAGCCGGATGCATTACCGTGCACGTCTGGGGTCTGTGCGGGGGAATCGGGGCAACCCGGTTTCCTATCATGATCTAAAATTTTACAAATTGTAACAAAGTGCTGGCATTTTAGCCTTGTTTTGGCTATTATGGTGGGGATTATGAGTAGTTCTGCTTTGACTGTCATCCGACTGATTAAGATCAGCGTATGGCAGCCTAGTTGAAAGAGCGGCTCGAAGAAAATATTTACCAACCCCACAATTGGTAATCAAATCAGCAGTTATTCAGGAGAGATAACATAATGAAATTAATTCCCCGACTGAATCTCAGTGTGGCCATCGCTGCTGCACTGGGTGCTTCATTAAGCGGCACGGCGGCGGCGCAGAGCGAAGATGCCGTTGAAGAAGTGGTGGTTACTGGTTCCAGATTGACTAGATCCAACATCTCATCACCAGTGCCGTTGTTGCAAATCGGCTTTGAAGAGATACAGAACCGTGGCATAACCCGAATTGAGGAAGTTGTTAATCTGCTTCCCAATGTCTTTGTTAGCCAAACATCGCAGGTAGCAAATGGTGCCTCTGGAACCTCAAGTCTTAACCTGCGTGGGTTGGAATCTCAGCGCACCTTGGTGTTGATGGATGGCAAGCGGCTTCCTTTCGGTAGCCCTTTTACTTCACCGCCAAACGTAGACCTGATTCCTTCTGCTCTGGTTGAGCGAGTAGATGTCCTGACTTCTGGTGCATCAGCGGTCTATGGCTCTGATGCCGTAGCTGGTGTAGTGAACTTTATTACCAGACGGGACTTTGAGGGGTTTGAACTCAATGTCCAGTCGGGTTGGCGTCAAAACCCCAACGACAACGGATTTATGGCTGATGTACTCTCTCGAAATGGAATCGCTGATCCAGATGGTGTGACTGCTGGTGAAGACTACCAAGTCACCGCTACAATGGGTCTGAACTCCAGTGATGGTCGTGGCAACATCACAGCCTTTGCCAGTTACCAGCGACAGAAAGAACTGCTCGGTGCTGATCGTGATACTGGGGCCTGTACCCTAGGTGGTACGGCGGTAATCAACTGTGTTGGCTCTTCCAATTTCCGCAGATTCAATGCTGCGCCAGGTATTGGAGTACCCACGCTTTTTCAAGAGGCAGACGGCACTCTGATTCCGCTGACTGGTGGTCCTCAGCAGACCTACAATTTTGGTGCCCGTAATCATTACCAGCGTCCCATTGAACGCTGGAACCTTAACGCAAGCGGCCACTATGAGGTGACTGACAATCTTGAGGCTTATATCGATATTGGCTTCCTCAATAACAATACAACAGCCCAGATAGCTGAGTCGGCTTCATTCAATCGTCCCTTCATGACGAACTGCGACAACCCCTTACTGCAACTGGGGCGCGGGCCAAGTGGTACTGGTCTTTACTCCTTTGGTGATTTTATCGGAACAGGCCGAGGTGCCAGTTTTGTAAGTTGTAACACTATCCTGGCAGATGGCGACACTAGCAATGATGGCGTTGAGGTCAACTTCATCAACTCCCACCGCAATGTAGAAGGCGGCCCGCGTATCAGCACCTACGAGAATAACACCTTCCGCTTTATTGGTGGCATGCGCGGTGATGTGGCTGAAGACTTCAGCTACGACATATTTGGGCAGTATGCACGCACTCGAGGGCAGCGAGTTTCCCAGCGAGATCTGAATTTCAATCGGGTTCAGCAGGCTCTATATATTGTTGCCGATGCCAATGGCAATCCGGTTTGCCGTGACAGCACTGGCGGTTGTGTTCCCTGGAACATTTTTGACCGGACAGCTTCCGGCGATACCTTGGTAACAGATCAAGCGGTCAACTTTATTCAGGGAGTTGGAATAGTATCAGGTGAAACAGAGCAAATCGTTCTTGGTGGCACCTTGGAGGGTGATTTCTCTAGTCGTGGTATTAAGTTGCCTTCGGCCAGTGACGGCTTGACAGGCCTGGTGGGCTTCGAGTACCGCGAAGATCATTTGTCCAGACTGGCCGATGACATTTCGCAAATTCCAGGTGGACGTGGTCTGACTGGTACTGGCGGTGGCACTCTGCCAATTTCTGGTGACATCGATGTGTTTGAACTGTTTCTGGAAGCGGAATTGCCGCTCATTCAAAACGCACCATTGGCAGAAGAACTGGGTGTTAATGCCGGTTACCGTTATTCGGATTACACAACTGCCGGCTTGGACCCACAGACACGGCAAGATACCGAGAATAGTTTTACCGCAGATACCTGGTTCGTGGGAGCAAGCTGGACACCGATTAGTGATATCCGCTTCCGTGCCAACTTCTCCCGATCCATACGAGCTCCCAATGTCTTCGATCTATTCGTTGGTGCGAATACAGGTTTAACCGATCTGAGTACTGGTGAAAACGGACTGTTTGATCCCTGTGCCTCGGGTTTCGATGCAGAAGGTAATGTCAATGTGCGCCCTCAGGCATCTCAGGAAGCCTGTGCCCGTACCGGTGCGACTGCGGCTCAGTACAACGCTGGCATTGAGGATAACCCGGCTGGTCAGTATAACCTGATCACTGGAGGTAATGCGGGCCTCCTGGCAGAGACTTCAGATACCACTACCTTTGGTGTGGTCATTACACCATCTGCTATTGAGGGTCTCAGTGTCGCTATTGATATATTTGACATCGAGGTATCTGATGCTATAGACAGCGTTCCGGCACAAGCCAGTCTTGACGGATGTATAGCTGGTGGTCCTGGTTCGGAAACTTTCTGCTCTTTGCTTCAGCGGGATACCTTCGGAACTTTGTGGCTGTCAAACGATGCACCAGGTGGCGGACTTGCAGGAATAAGTCAGCAAAACGCCAACATTGCCCTGTTCAGGACCGAGGGTATTGATGTCAATGCAACCTATGCCCTGGAGCTGAACAACTTGGGTAGTGTGAACTTCGACTATGCGGCGACTTTTCTTGATTCTCTGGAGAAGACACCTTTTGCCGGTGCCGATCCGATCGAATGTGTGAATTTTTATGCTGGCCAGTGCGAACTTCCAAGTCCAGACTACCGTCATCGGTTTCTGGCGACCTGGATAACACCACTGGATTTCTCAGTGGCACTGACTTGGCGTCATGTTGGTGAGACCACCCTGTTCGGTCTTGATACGCAAGCTGCCGCCCAGCGTGAAGAGTGGATGAACGACTACATGGAATCTCGAGACTACCTCGATCTGGCGGTCAACTATGATTTCAGTGAAGGTATCAACCTGCGAGTAGGTGTGAACAACTTGCTGGCTGAGGATCCTCCAACTTCGACCAATGTCGGAACCGGAACCGGCAACAACAATACCTATCCCGGTTTGTTTGACACCAGCCGTTATTTGTTTGCCGCAGCGACCATGCGGTTCTGATTTGGTTTAGTCCAAACAGTTGATGATTGATTAAAGGCCGGGTTCATACCCGGCCTTTTTTTGTGTGCAGAATCTGCCTTGGAACTTGTTAGGCTTGCGTTAGTTCTTATCCTGGACTACTCTCATTCATGGAATTTATACAGCCGCGTTGCAGTAACCGATAATTGCTAAGACGCTGTCGTATGAAATTCGGTTGCAGGAATCTAATGATCCAGTCAGCAAGGACTTCAACAGGAGCTTGACCAGCACACAGCGACAATTGAATTTTTTATCGCAGTGTGGAGTTACACTCTAATCCAGTCGAGAAGCAGGTTGACTTCACTCGAAGTTTCTTGAGTTTAAAATCCGGTTTGTGTGAGAAGTTTGATTTGGTACTACATTAGTGGGAATAATTACTCTTTGAAGTTAAGCACGAGGCATATGAAGAAGCTCTAAACTACTTGCTGATTAAAAGGGTATGCAACTTCGTTCGATTGTTAACAAAGCACGCTGACCACAAATTGTGACTGGCTTTAGTTGTGTTCCAAATCAGAGACAAGCTCAAAAGTCTGCCCGGATGAAAGACGTGACTGTGTTGCCGCACAACGGCAATACGATTGAAATGTTTGTAGGTTGATGCACTCAATGAACATGGCCAAGTTCCGACAAAGGTAAGCTGGTAGCTAACTCTTTGACCGTAGTGTATTTGTCAAATCGGTTTGATTGCTGATATCTTTCTGCCAAATAAGATCGCTAAATAGAACACTTATTCGACTCGAAGCCAGTAACGACACAAAAGCATGCTTTGGTTTGCAAAAATCCTGATGCTGGTTGCTGTGGATTTTATTAGTGGCAGTAAGTGATATTTCAATTAGCTACGAAAACCCTATAACTCTAAGCAGACCATGAGCTTTCAACGCACAATATTGACTGGAATTTGCATACTGTTACTCAGCTGCGGACAACAAAATCCTGAGTTGGTGGAACCGCCGGACAGTGGTACGCCTTTGAGATTACGATTGCTGACTGCCACGCAATATGCCAATTCAATCACTCACCTCTTTGGGGCAGATGTTAGCGAAAGCGTTTTACCCCCGATTCCGCCCATGGATCGAACTGATGGGTTACTGGCTTCAGGTGCGACCCTTGTGGGTGTTACGTCTGACCAGATATCCCAGATACAACTGGCCGCTGCAAGGATTGCAGAACTGGTTGTTGATGAAGAACACAGGGATTTCCTCATTCCATGTCGGCCTGAATCTGTCAACGGGCCTGATGCGGGCTGTGCCAGCCTCTTCCTTTCGGCAACCGGAAGACTACTCCAAAGGCGGCCGCTTACTGATGACCGCCTTGTCGAGCTAGTGGATATTGCAGACTATGCTGCGACCGAGACCGAGGACTTTTATGATGGTCTGGCTCTGGCACTGGAGGCTCTGCTGATCAGTCCAGAGTTTATGTTCATCATGGAATCCGTTGAGCCAGACCCGGAACAGCCGGAGCGACTGCGGCTGGATGATTACTCTTTAGCATCCCGCCTCAGTTTCTTGTTGTGGAATGCGCCACCGGATGATGTGCTACTGTCTTCCGCCGCCAGCGGCGAGCTTCATAATAACCAAGGTCTTAAAAATGCGGTAGACAGATTATTGTCCAGTGAACGACTGCAGGATGGCATGCGGGCTTTTTTTGATGACATGCTGGCTTTTGATGAATTTGACAGTTTGGCCAAGGATCCGGTGGTGTACCCAATGGTCACCGGGACTACTTTGGAACATGCCCGTGAACAAACCTTGCGCACCATCATCCATCACCTATTAGTGGAAGACGCTGATTACAGGGATCTTTTCACAACACGAGACACTTTCATGTCTATGCCTCTGGCCACTGTATATGGTGTGGTGGCGGGAGAAGGCTGGACTCCGTTTGAATTTGATTATGACAGTCCCCGTATTGGCCTTTTGACTCAGGTGAGTTTCCTTGCTGCAAACTCGCACCCTGTGCGTAGTTCACCCACTCTGCGGGGCAGGGCGTTGCGAGAAAGGTTTCTTTGCCAGCGGGTGCCCGATCCACCACCCAATGTTGATTTTTCCTTGCTGGAAGAGGCTGAGCATGCAACTACGGCTCGGGAGAGGCTGTCTGTTCATAACAGTAATCCTTCCTGTGCTGGTTGTCATCTGATTACCGATCCCATGGGGCTGTCACTGGAGAACTTTGATGGTGCGGGTATCTTCAGGCAATCAGAGAATGGAGCAGAACTGGATATTTCTGGCGAGCTTGATGGCATTTTCTATGAGGATATCAGTGGACTGGCCAATGCGCTGCGCAATCACCCCAAACTATCTGCCTGTCTAGTGAATCGTCTTTATGCCTACGGCACTGGTGGTGCGGTTTCACTAAGATATGATAGGGATAGTCTTCGCTGGCTCGAACAGGAATTTGTGGCAGAAAATTATCGGTTTCGAGCCTTGCTGCGAACATTGGTACTGAGCGAGGCGTTCTCCTCGGTAAGGCCCATCCCGGTTGCAGAAAGTGGTACTATAGCCTCCTTGTAGTCAATCTGAGGCATATTCACGACAGGCGATATTGGGTAATTCAGCTGATTTTCTCGACCACGGCTATTTTCAGGTATGCTCAGAAGAGCACTGGAGTAGGACTGATGAAAACACTTAACCGACGACGGTTTCTCAGGGGCACCTTGGGTGGGGGTATCATCACCTTGGGTTTGCCTTTGCTGGATGTCTTCCTGAACGACAATGGCACGGCCTATGCCGATGGCAGTCCGATTCCTACCCGGTTCGGCACGTGGTCCTGGGGCTTGGGCATGAGTGAATCTATCTTTGTGCCAAAAAAGACTGGTGCGGATTTCGATCTGCCGGAGGAAATTTCAGCACTGGCTTCGGTTCAGCATCACATCAACCTTTATACCAACTTTCATGTCTTTAAAGATGATGCTCCTAATCTTTGTCATCATTCCGGCTGGGTCATACTGAGGTCAGGGATTGCTCCCACTACCAGGGAGAATCGCCCGGGTGAAACCATAGATGTTGCTGTGGCACGTCAACTAGGCAATGCAACCCGGTTTCGTTCGCTCAGTGCCACTGCCACTGGCGATGTGAGGGATAGCTTCAGTTATGAGGGAGGGAATTCGGTCAATGCACCGGAGTGGTCACCATTGAGGTTTTATCAGCGCTTGTTCGGTGATGAGTTTCAGGACCCCAATGCCTCCACCTTCATTCCAGACCCAAGGGTAATGGTGCGGAAAAGTGCTCTGACTGCTGTGCAGGAACAGGCGCAGAAGCTGCAGCAGTCAGTTGGGGCTGCCGATCGTGAGCGACTTGATCAGTATTTTAGCGGTTTGCGTGATTTGGAGCGGCGTTTCGACTTGCAGCTGACCCGTCCTGACCCGCGGGAGGCCTGTGTAATGCTTGAGGAACCGGCCAATCTGGCTAATGGCCTGGATGCTGATCTGGTCTCCAAGCGACATCGTCTAATGACGGACCTGATGTTGATGGCCGTAGCCTGTGATCAGACCCGGGTTTTCAACATGTTTTATGCTGCCGCATTTTCGGCGACTACTAAGCCTGGCTATGACAAGCCTCATCATACCGCCACTCATGAGGAAGCCGTCGATACCGAACTGGGCTATCAGCCCAACACCTCCTGGTACACGCGCCGCGCTATGGAAGAGTGGGGCTACTATGTCAATGCACTGGCCAGTTTCAGGGAAGGTGATGGCAGCTTGCTGGACAATACTTTTATATATGCCACTACTGACCAGTCGTTTGCCAAGATTCACTCCATTGATGGAATTCCCATGTTCAGTGCTGGTACCGCCGGCGGACGGGTCAAGACAGGATTGCATGTAGATGGTGGCGGCACAGCTGGTTGTCGACTTGGCTTTACTGCTCAACGCCTGATGGGCATGGATATTGAGTCTTGGGGCGATAAAAGTAATCACACTTCGAGTGAAATCGGTGAGATCCTGGTCTAACTTGCCTGCGGGTAAAGTTTTTCTCTTTCTGATGATTACCGGTCAGATGACTGGAGCAGCTGAAGCTGTCCGGTTGGACAATACCGGAAACTCTTTTGAAGCCTATCGCGATGTGCCCATACCTCCGGGATTCAGGGTAGAAGTCACTGCGGAGGGGCCGGTATTTGCAGATTCCAGGGGCATGACTCTCTATACCTGGCCTCAACACAAGCTGCGTAATGGATACAGTGGAGAAGCTAGCGGTACACCTGCTTGTTATGACAAGGTCCTAACTGTCACGGCGGGTCTAATGAGCCCATATCCATCTGGAATCAAACTTCCTGATCTTGAAAACCGACTCAGCTGCCAGCAGTTGTGGCCGCCAGTTCTGGCCGTAGCGGACAGTGAGGAAGTCGGCGACTGGACTATGCTGGCCAGAGAAGACGGCTCTCTCCAATGGGCATATGAAGAGCAGCCACTCTATACATCCATCAGGGATAAACTGCCCGGCGATGTCTGGGGTGGTACCCGACGCCGATACGGGGGCGATTCTCCGGCCCAGCGCGTACCGATCGGTCCCCCGGCCTTGCTTCCACCGGGATTTACGATACGCCTGACCTCGGTTGGTCGCATGCTGACTACAGATAAAAACGACTCGGTGTATGTTTTTGACGGTGACACCGACAGTAGTTCAGCATGCCAGGGACCTTGCCTGAATAACTGGCATCCAGTTTTGGCACCCGCACTGGCGCGGCCCCAGGATGAGTGGACTTTGCTGGATCGTTCCCCAGGCCAAAGACAGTGGGTGTATCGTGGACAGCCACTTTATACCTATGCATTAGATCAGAGTTCCTGGTCCCAGCAGGGAAGTGATCAGCCCGGCTGGCATAATGTGTTTACCCAACGTGCTCCGGCCTATCCTGGCAGTTTTACTGTGCAGTCTACTCTGGTAGGCAATGTGCTGGCAGACAGCAAGGGTAGGACAATCTATCTGTATAACTGTGGTGAGGACTCTGCAGATCAGCTGGCTTGTGATCACCCCGACGACACCCAAGTATACAGACTAGCTATGTGTGGTGGTGGGGATCCGGAACGATGTCTTGAGCACTGGCCCTATGTGCAGGCTGCTGAGGATGAGGTTAGCCCGAATCGTACCTGGCGTATTGTGCAAATCGATTCACTGACCGGCAAATTTGCAGAACCTGGGCAGGAGGGTGTACTGAGGGTATGGAGCTATCGGGACCGGCCTGTTTATACCTATGGCGGTGACAAAAGACCCGGTGACGTAAACGGGGGAGGCACAGGTGAATGGCGTGGGCAACGAAATGGTTTGAAAGCGTTCTGGCTCAGGGACGATTATATGGGCGGTATTCTCTGATGCATGATCGAAACAAAGCTATAGCTGCTGTATTGGTATTTTCTCTATTTCTAATGGCTCTGCCAGTCAGTGCGGATGAAGTCGATGGCATGGTGAAAGACGGCAAAATCGGTTTTGTAATGACCGATCTGTTCTGGTCGGTTTACCAGACAGAAAAAGCCGCCGAGGAATGTCCTCGCGGGTTCAATGATGGTCCGCGCGAACAATTTGAGCAGTTATACCCTGTCCATGAACGTCTGAGTGTGGAAGAGACTCAACTGCATCAAGAGATACAGACCTGGCATCCAGATACCAAGCCTGATGGGTTCGAGTTTCTGGAAGTGGAAGGTGAACTGTCTTGGGGGCTGAATCTTGATGGCAAGGTCAGTGCCGATGACTTTAGGCATCCCGATGGCACCCCGGGTATTGATAATCAGGTTTACCGTGCTGTGGGTTGCATCATCGGTTTCAGGGGGCCAGATGGTGTCGAATACATTTTTCAGAACAAGGCTATCGTTGACGAGCGTTACAATCGCATGATGATCGAGCTTGGTGATGTGGAGAGTCTGGAGCATGACACAGAGGTCAGTGTGACCGTCTATCGCGGTATGGATCAACTGCTCACCGATGCCACTGGTGCCGAGGTCATGCCTGGAGGAACTCAGCGTGTGGACAGACGCTGGGGAGAATCACTGATCCGCACAACCAGTGGTTCCATCATTGATGGCAAGCTGATTACTCAGCCCATGGTCGATTTGGTTATTCCCTGGCAAAACCTCAGAGTACCTTCCATTCAAAAAATTTGGGATGCCCGTCTGGTACTGGACCTGACAGACAAAAAAGCCACGGGGTTGCTGGCCGGTTATGCTGATGTTGACACCTGGTACTACCAGCTGATTCGCAATGACTCCACCCATCATCTGAGCAATGGGCAAATCTCCGGTATTTCCTTGTACAAAGCCTTACGGCGGCTTGCTGATGCCTACCCTGACCCTGACACTGGAGAAAATACTGCCATATCCACTGCTTTGGATATCAAGATGACCCAGGTGTTTATCACTGATTCTAAAAAGCCAGGTGGCGACTGAATCAGTCTGACTTATGGATGGGTTTCGCGATCTAGACAAGGCACTCCAGTACGCTAATGACCTGTTCCATTTCGGTTGGTGTTCCAATACTGAATCGAATGAAATCAGTTAATCGTGGATGAGGAATTTGCCGGGCAACGATCCCCGCCTCAACGAGGGCCAACCAAGCATTTTCTTTGTCAGTAAAACTAACCAGCACAAAGTTGGCAACACTGGGCAGTATATTGGTAACAGCCGGAAAATCAGCGACAGTTTTACAGAAAGCATCCCGAATCAGGTTAATCTCCTTAACCTGCTGCTGCATGAGCTCCAGATTATTGGTCTCCAATGCCTGCAGGGCGATCTGGGCACAGGGATCAGCCAGTGGATAGGGGGCAACCACTTTCCTCATTACGGACATTATCTCTGCATTGGCCAGTAGGTATCCCACATGTACACCAGCAAGACCAAAGGCCTTTGACATGGTACGAATCACCACCAGATTGCTGAAATTTTTCAGTTCGGGCACCAGGCTCTGTTCTGGACAGAATTCAATATAGGCCTCATCAATTGCCACCAGTGCCTTCCCTTCAAAGTGGCTCACGATTTCCAGGATATCCTGTTGCTGCAGGTGATTTCCAGACGGGTTGTTGGGATTGCAGATAAAGATCAGCTTGGCCTGGTTCTGTGCGGTAATGCCATTAACATTCAACTGGTAATTTTCTGTCAGCGGTACGTCTGTAACCGATGCATTCTGGATACCAGCACTAACTCGGTACATTCCATAGGTTGGGCTGTTGATTACTATGCCGTCAGTTCCGCTCTGACAATAAGCTCGCATCAGTAAATCAATGGCCTCATCCGCGCCGCGCAGGACTAGGGCTTGATCTGCCTTTACTCCTGCATAAGTCGCATAGGCGGCCTCCACCTGCTCGGGACCTTGATCGGGATAGCGGTGAAACTCGGAAACATCAAGGTTGAAGGGCTTTCGGGGGAAGGGCAGTTCATTGGCGTTGAGCCAGACTTCACCGGATCCACCAATGCGCCGTGCCGACATGTAGGGTTCCAGTGTTTCGATATGAAGATTGGAGAGATTGACCTTTTTCATGAATTAACCCAGAAACAGATGACCCAGTGCCACAAACAGAGGGATTGAAAAGACAGTTCTAAGCAGGAAAATTCCAGCCAACAACCATATTGTTGTTTGTATTTTCGACCGCAAAATCAGGGCACCGATTTCAGACATATAGATGACCTGGGTCACGGATAGTCCGGCAATGATAAACCGGGTGAGCTCAGATTCAATAGTACTTCCAAGCACGGCGGGCAGTATCATGTCAGCAAAACCCACTACCATCGTTGGGGCAGCCGCTTGAGCTTCTGGTACTGCCAGCAGTTCAAGATAAAGCTGGAATGGATACGAAATCCAGGTAAACACGGTTGTGTATTCAGCAATGATCAGTGCCATAGTGCCAATCGCAATCACCGTGGGGATCAGGCCGAACCATAGATCCATAAGTTTTATAGCACTATGGCGTATTAGTGTCGCTGGGGATTCGGCCTCAGCGGCCCGATCGACAGCTGCCTGCAGTGCCCATTTCCAGATCGACTCACCTTCAGGAACCAGTTCTGTGGACTCCACTTCTTTCTCGTAGCTGTCAGGTATTCTGCTTAATGGCGGCAGACGGCTGACTAGCATTGCCAACAGAATGGATACAATTGTAATTGATGCATATAACGAGACAAAAATATGGGTTACTTCAAGGATGCCGGCAACCACCAGGCAAAAGGTCACTGAAGAAAGCGAGAAGGAAGAAATGATTGTGAGTGCTTCCCGTCTGCTGTAGTGTCCACGCTCATATTGCTGCGTGGTCACCAGTGCGCCGAGCGGTGCAGCCCCCAGCCATGATGCCATGGCATCAATGGCACCTCGTCCGGGCAAGCGGAACAGGAAGCGAAAGAATCGTGACAGCAATACACCTACAAACTCCATGATGCCGTATTCGGTCATCAGTGGCAGCAGGAAAATAACTCCGAGGAAGAGAGTCATTACTGTCGGTACCACCTGATCCACCATGGTTTGGCCGGTACTGATTCCCCAGATCATCTCTGGACCAGCCTGAAAAAATACAAGTGCCGCAATTGCTGCTCCGAGTATTCTCAATGTCAACCAAGGCCAGCTTACATAAAACAGTTTTGCCAGTAGTCCTGAAGGTGCGGGTTGCCAGAGGAAGCAGAATAAGGAAAGCATCGCTGAGCTGAGGGTTATCAGCAGAATGGTTGAAGGTAGCACGGGGTCCAGCGTGTCGCGTAAAACCTGCGCAATGACAGCGACTACTATAGTGGTGCTGCCATCTATTGAGAATGGAATCAGGAAAAGGAATAGGCTGAAAGTTGCCGGTACTGCAAATTTGAGGATAGCCAGCGGTGAAAGATCAGTATTGGTAAGGGGTTGAGTTGTTGTCATACCGGAGTAGTGATCCCAAGATAAGGTGGCATGCAGTATGTCGACATATCAAGAGGTTTTGCTAAAGATAGGGAATTACTGGCTTATTCTGGAATGAAAAATTTCCATTGTCAGGTTCTATGAATAATGATTACAATTTTTTTGCTATACAAAATTATGCCCGTATTTTGCATTGGAAAGATGGTCGAATCAAAGATTCGATAAATTATTGCGTGCTGATATATTCACTAGATTTGGCGATAGGCCATATGGGGATTGTCGGAGTAACAATCATTAAAGTCTTATGGTACTCTGTCACCATTATTCCATCTATTTTTGTGGCAAGTGCCAGATATAAAAAATCATAAACTAGTTACTTGATTTTAAGCGCAAGAATTAATACCTCGCTAACTAGTTCATTGGTAATTCACCACTGTATCTTAATATTTTTCATAAGAGTCAATGAGCCGATAGTTTTATCCGATTCAATTTAATAATCCACGTTGTAGTTCAGAATATTTGCACTTCCTGAATCATAACGCTTTTCGCAAATAACTCCTCTTTACTTCCCATCAAATCTTGAGAAGGTGATGTATCATCTTCTTTAGTTGCAACTGTATTCCCATGCTTGCGTTTAAAATTATGGCATGATTAATTTTCAAAATCCTTTTCCTGTTACCCACGAATCAGTTTCTATCCAAGAATGTAATTATCTCCTTTAGATATGATTAGCGGATGGTTATTCTGCGCTATGAGTTGCTTGATATACTCGAAAACAACTTCAACTGATTCTCGAAAATCGATATTGATCAAGGGACTCTCCAGCAGTATTTTTAATACTGAATGGTAACACAGGAGAGGGTATAGCGAAAAGCAAAAACCATCGGTAAGTAATTAATCGATTTTGATAGAAAAGGGAGGGGTTGACAATACAAAGGTAGCCTTACAAAATCTCAGTTAAATCGCCCTCCCCCCGATATTAATTTTCGGAAGACTGCGGGCAGATGATTGAGAATATATTGGAGACGAGATAATGACGGACTTGCTGGACTCTGCGAGCAGCTTCAAGGCAGAGCTTGAACGTATTCGTGCCGAGGCGCGTGATGAACAAGAAAAGGGACGTTGGTTCGAGAATCTGGTGAAACGTCTTCTTCTGCACCCTGATGCCTATGGGATTGAGTTTGATGCTGTCTGGCGGTGGTCGGAATGGCCAGAACTTGAAATTAGGACAGGGCGTAAAGTTCGGAAGGATTTGGGAATTGACCTTGTAGGCAGGTTGCCTTCGGGCGGTTATGTGGCGATTCAGTGCAAATGCTACATGGATGACCACAGACTGACCAAGACGCAGATTAATTCCTTTCTCTCTGAATCTCAGCGCACTAAACCAGATAGCAAAGAGCCGGTTTTTGAAGTGGCGTGGTTGTTTCATACCTGCAAGCTGAGCCGGGAAGCGGAATTGGCATGTGATAACCTGGCCACACCCATCAAACTCGTGCCTTTTGCTCAATTTTCTCACCTGGAAGTTGGAGATGAGAAGGTCGAACGTCCAGTGCAGATGCCCCGTGGCAAGCAAGTGGAGGCGATCGATAAGGTCACCAAGGGACTCACCAATGCCGATCGGGGCATGATGGTCATGGCTTGTGGGACGGGCAAGACTTTTGTTTCCCTGAGAATATCAGAAAACATCGTTCCAGAAGGTGGGAAAGTGCTCTTTGCAGCCCCCTCAATTGCCCTGGTGAATCAGTCGCGACGTGAGTGGCTTCGGCATACAACACGCCCGCTTCATGCGCTGGTGGTCTGTTCGGATACCAGTGCTGGTGGCCGTAACGATGAGGACATTCGAGTCTCGGAAATGGTGGCAACGGTCACAACCAAGCCAGATGAGATCAAAGAGTTTCTTTACTCATCAGGCACAGGCGTGATTTTCTCAACATACCAATCTTTGGATAAAGTGCTTGCCGCCCAAGAGGGTAATGAGCTTGCCTTCGATCTGGCGATAGCTGATGAAGCACATCGAACTACCGGCTATCGGAGCGTGGACAAGAATGACAGAAAGGTGGATTTTCAGGCTTTCCATGATCGCTTGAACGCATCGAGACGTCTGTACATGACGGCGACACCACGGATCTATACTGAAAGCTCAAAGGCACGGATGCGGGACAAGGGGGCGGACGTGTTCGATATGGAGGATGACGGTCATTATGGAAATATCCTCTATCAATTAAATTTTGATACAGCGGTCAAGGAAGAGATGCTTTCGGATTACCGGGTCATCATTCTTGGTGTGAATGAGAGTTGGGTCGGCGAAGACATGAAAGCGCGACTCAATGAACAGCGTCCAACTGATGCAATTCGTGCCCAAGGTGTTCTTATGGCGGTGAGTGGCGGGACACAAGGCAAGCATGAAGATGGGACACCTGTGGGTGTATTGCCAAGAACGCTAGCCTTCGCATCTTCTATTTCCCGTAGCGATTGGTTTGCCAATACGGCTCTTGATGATACGGCAATGCGAGGCCAAGTAACACGTCGCTTGGAGTCGGAAGGCTTCCATGGACACAAAGCTCTGACACTTAAAACTACCCATGTTGACGGCAAAGACTCTGCATACACACGCTCCAGAGAGATCAGTCTATTGAGGGACGCAACGGAAAGGAACCCAAGGCTGCTTTCCAACTGCAAACTTTTCACCGAGGGTGTGGACGTGCCTTCCCTCAATGCAGTCGCATTCCTTGACCATCGAGATAGCGATGTGGACATTGTTCAGGCTGTAGGGCGAGTGATGCGAAAAGCAGAAGGGAAGCGTTTTGGCTATGTGATCGTTCCAATTGTTCTTCAGTCGGATGGTGATATTGCGAATGCCATTGCGGACTCGGAAACAGATTTTAAGATGGTTGGGAAGGTGATGCGGGCCCTGGCAGCGCATGACCCCCGAATTACTACCGAAATGCAGGAGCGTGTAATTTTCGATCCTCCGCATACCCCCATTCCACCCCCCCCCCTCCAAATGGCGGCACGAATGGGGGTCAAGGGCGGCTTAATCTTGGCGATGAGCTTGGCATTTATGCACATCTTGCCAAGCGCTCTGGCTTGCGCGACCAGAGCCTGGATGTGGCTGAGGGGCTTGCGGAGACCTGCAAGCGGGCAGGTTTGGCTTTTTTCAATGAAGCACTATCGGAAGAATTGGCGAAGGCTTTGGACTTGCCATTTCGTGAGGATGATGCTGCCGATAAGGAAATCTGCACCACCGCTGCTTTGGTGTTGACCAATGCTTGCTTGCTTCACCGACGGCTTCGCAAGGAAGAGGGGGTCTTTGATGGTTTGACCTCATTGGAGGATGTGGCTGTTGAAAAGCATCCCGCTCATGACCTCAAGCTGGCCTGGCGACAGATACTGCGGCGGGATTACCGCCCTGTCTTCAAGCCAGCCCTTGCAGTGGCAAATGTGCTTGATGAGTACCAGAACGATCCATCAAAAAGCGCACTGCAGAAAATCGTTAACCAGGCCGTTCATCAAGCCGACAAGTTGAGCACATTGGGCTATGACTATGCTGGACCGCTCTATCACAAGGTCCTGAAGTCGGCCAAGTCCGATGGGGCCTTCTACACAAAGAACACGTCGGCATTGCTACTTGCTGGCTTGGCCCTCCCTCCTCAAAACGACACAATCTGGTCTGATGGCGAGCGTGTCAGAGATTTGAAGGTAATTGATCCCGCCTGCGGTACTGGCACCCTCCTGATGGCCGCTCTTTCCACCATCAAACGACGGTCGCAGACAGCACAAGGTGATGCCCTTGATGAGCAGAAGTTGCACAAGGCATTAGTGGAAAACGGCATCTATGGGATGGACATCAACGCCCAAGCAATTCAGATGGCGGCATCAAACCTCACTTTTGGGGCGACTTCAGTGGACTACCGGCAGATGAATTTGCACACCCTCCCGCATGGCCCGCAAGAAGATGGGTCGGTGAAGGCGGGAGCACTTGAAATCCTGGTGCATGACCAACCCCGTGACCTCGTGGATTCTTTGGAGGAACCTACTGCTCTGGGCGAGCAGGTTGATGGTGGCAGGGATGTGCTATTCCCGGAGAGGGGATTCGACCTTGCGATCATGAATCCTCCGTTCACCAACAACCAAGATCGCGGCTTAAAGCATGGAGCTGATTTCAAGAAAGTTATGGGGCAGCATGAACTTGCGATTGCCGATATGGTGCTGCAACGCGATGGCCAAGTTGCAAGGGACTCCATTCACTCAAACTCCATTGGGTCCTACTTTGAAGCGATTGGACACCGCTTGCTTGATACCAAGCCTGGCGCAACCCTGGCTATGGTATTACCGATTACCAAGTGCACAAGTGCTTCCGGTGAGGGTGAGAGAAAGTTTTTGGCCTCCGCCTGGCGGATTGACTATCTTGTGGTGTGCCACCAAAACCTGGCAGAAGGAGCCAGCCCGTCGTCAGTTGGGTTTACATCAAATGAAAAGCAGTTCGAATGCCTACTGGTGGCGAGGCGAAAATGTGAAGCAGAGATTGCTCCATCAACAAAAATAATCCACCTGGATCGTCACCCACGCAATGAAATGGAGACTGCAAATCTACTTTCTGCGATTGAGTCTGGGGACATAAATGGATGGGGGTTACTGTCGGAATGGCCAGTTGAACGAATTGAAGAAGGGGACTGGTCTTGTGTTGCCTTTCGGGACCAGCAACTGATGGAAGCGATTGATTGGCTCTATGAGCAGCCACAGCTCATGAAAATTCAAGGGGGGGGTGGTTGCGCCCAACGGAAGCAACCTCGGCAAGGTCTTCGGAAGAAGAAAGGGATGATGGGAGCGAACTTGAACGGTGGAGTTCTTACAAGCACCTTTCTGAAACTTTGACGCGGGGGCCCCGCCGGGGGGGGGGGGGGGGGGGGGGGGGGGGGGGGGGGGGGGCGGGGGGGGGGGGGG
>JAPORB010000224.1 GCA_026710425.1 Gammaproteobacteria bacterium | reverse complement strand
GTGCTGGAGGACGGACTGGCCTCGAATGGGCCGCACATCAAGTTGCTGCAAGAGCAGGATATGCGCTACATACTCGGTGCCAAGCCCGGCGATCATAAGTTTTTGTTCGAGTATGTGGAGTCCTCATCTGAGACGACAATGCTGGAGACGGTGGACAGCGATGGCATGCAGTACCAGTACCGCTACCTGAATCAGCTGCCATTGAACAAGTCACACTCCGATTTGATGGTAAACTTTCTCGAATGCTGGGAAACCGATCCTAACGGGAAACGGCAGCGCTTCTCTTGGGTCACCGACCTCAAAATCACCGCACGGAATGTGGAAAAGATTATGCGGGCGGGTCGTGCGCGCTGGAAAGTGGAGAATGAGACCTTTAACACCCTGAAGAACCAAGGCTATCATTTTGAGCACAATTTCGGTCATGGCAAGAAATTCCTGGCCTCAGTGTTCTCCAACCTGATGATGCTGGCCTTCCTGATTGATCAGGTTCAGGCTCTGTGCTGTCAACTATTCCAACAGGCACAGGAAAAGGCAGAACGGCCGCGTTATTTCTGGCATAAGGTCAGGACCCGGTTTGATGAGTGGCTGCTGCCCGACTGGGAAATACTGTACGGCAGTATCGCCTACGGTATTAAAGCGCAAGTTCCAAAGATACCTGGGATCAATAGTTCATAATGACAAGTCATAGCTGATGGTATGACATCCAGATCCGTCAGCAAAAAGTTGGAAGTGAAACGTCCGTCAGAGAGAGGAGGGGTTGCTTGCGACTGCAAGTCAAATTGAGTGGAAAATTAGCTGATGAGAACGCATTCTGACGAGTAAAACCACAAAAAAAAATCAGGGAGCAGACATCATTCTGGCTGAGATTACCCTCAAATCATCGGCACAAACCAACTGACGACCCTTTAGCGGGAATTGCTGCTGCGTCAGGATTATCTGGTGGACCATATGGTAATTGCCTCGGAGACCGGCTCTCTGAGGGCCAGAACCAAGCAGCCCGGAATCCAGCGCAAACCTGCCTCCAGTACTAACTGCTCAAGGCGATCAGATTCGACCCGCCAGAGTCGGCGATCCGCTCAAAATTTTCAGCTGTGTCTGGGATGATGGTCTGCCAAAACCACGCCTTAAATCGACAATTTTGGAAGAGGACCTCAGACTGAATTAATGACAACCTTTCGTAAACTTTGTACTTATTTGAACGAAAAGCAAAACATGAATTCTCAATAATCGGAGTATATTCATGAGCTAGGCAAAGTTAAGGCACAATCTTAACGCACTAGGGCTGATGCGGAGTGTGAGAAACAGTTTCCAGAAAATTTCTGACCCGGTGAAGGGCCGTCAATGGGCATTGCCGGATGTTCTGATGTCTGGATTGGCCATTTTTCACAGAAATACCCTTCCTTGCTGACATTCGATCGTGCTTCATGCAACGACACAACGGGTAAGCACAACCTGAGGAAACTGTTCGGAATTTGGGACACTTACAGCGACACGGCGATGATGCGGGAGCGATTGGACAAAGTGGATCCGTTTCTGCTCCGCGGCGGGTTCAAGAAGATGTTCGTGGCCTTGTCCTTTCGCTTATCAGACCCAGCTAAATTTACGGATTCTACCGCAATTATTTCGATCAGAGCATGAGTAATGCAGGAAAAGGCAATATCAGAGGAACGATCTGAATATTTGAAATTTGGCATCAGAACCCAAACTACTGTGGTTCTGGCAGTTCATCCAGATTAATGATGAACGGCGGATCATAACGCCTGATATCCTGTGGCAAGATAATGGTGGTTCGAGGCGGTGCCACATAGCGAATGGTTGGATCTCCGTATCGCATCTCCAGTAACTGCCGTTCCACTTTCCGAGTGATCGAAGGAGCCTGAGCACTGGGGCCAAAGGCAAAGCTGAAACTGCCTCGAATCAATTCCTCGCCATAATCCAAGATCGCCCAATGCGCCGTGTAATAGGCAGCATCTGCCAGTGGCGGCAACCGCCATTCAAATACATTATTAGGCATTGGACTGTAGCGAAAATCAATATCTACCCACTGATGATTTTCATCACGCAATATCAGTTTCACCAGCCTTACCTGTGCAGGAAATGCCAAACTGATGGAATCCGGTGCCTGTTCGAGCACCGCATCATTGCGTGGACGGGATTCAGTTTTGCTCAGTATTTCTGTACTATTCGCCGTTGGTCGATAAGCTTGATGATTGGTGGGCTGGGCCCATACTAAACTACTGGCTGTGCATAGCCAGCTACCGATACAAATTCCGGAGGTAACGGCAGATAGTACTCGCCGCCATCGCTTGGAGTTTAGTTTCCGGGTCAACCCGTTTATCCCTACCTCACGTACTATGGAAAACATAACTATACGATAACAACAAACTCTGCGGTAAAGTTCATTACGGTTGATTCTCGGAATTATTCAAAGATACAAACCTATAGAAACTGAATTAGATCGCAGTGTGAATCTGGAATTTTTCACTGGTTCTTGCTTTCTCATCGCAACATTCCCTTGCACCGACGAGGGACTGACTGAATCTGAAAAGTACCGAACTCTTACTGAATGAAATCGTTTTCGCACCAGGACTGCTAGTAGGTTCGTGTGACGAGGATAGCACAGAGCAACAAGATTAAGCGCAACTCCAAGAATGTAATTAAGCAGGAAACTTGAAAATGGCCAGATCGAACCTCGACTTAATTCTCGCTGAGCTTCAGCAAAGCGAGTCAAATATTACTCACTTCGACGAGGGTTGGTCTCAAGGTCGTTCAGCTTTTGGTGGACTATCAACTGCCTTTGCCGTAACGGCTATGAACAAGCGGGTGGATAGCGATATGCCCCTACGTTCGCTGATGGTGTCTTTCATTGCTCCAATTCCACCTGGAGAGATAAAGGTTGAGACGCATATTCAGCGTCAGGGTAAAAATGTAACCCAGCTCAGTGCTGATATTTGGTCCGGAGGAGAATGCTGCTTGCAGGCAATGGGTGTCTATGGTCGGGCACGTGCTTCCATTAATGTCAATCCCACCCGAGAGTTTCAACCAATGCCCCGAGAATCAGGCATTCCCTTTTCCGAAAATACTCATCTTGCCCCCGCCTTTGTCGGTTACTTCGATGGAGGCTGGGCTGGCGGTGGAATACCCTTTTCTGGCAGCGAGAATCATAAACTGGGGTTGTGGGCCAAACACCAGATAGACATGAACGCCTTCCCTGCCGAGTCTCTGGTCACCATCGCCGACATCCCGCCGCCAGTTTTACTTTCGCGTTTCAAGAAGCCGCCAGTACCCTCTAGTTCCTTGACCTGGTCACTGGAATTTATCAAGCCGCCAGGTGAATTTACTATCGACTGGTTTTATCTTGAGATGGAAATGGAAGCGGCTGCCGATGGATACACACAGCAATCCGGGCTGATTTATAGCGAAGACGGCACTCTGTGTGCTCTTTCCAGACAGTGTATGGTTTACTTTGGACCTGCACCAACTGGCAGCTGAGAGTTAATTTGCGTTCACTGATGATTGGCCTTTACCAAGTAAAAAGCTTGTTCTGAGCAAAAAGCATAGAAAATGCCCGTTCGCAGGACTGAAGCGGCATCACAACAGCCATTCTGGCTAATAAGCCGAAACTTACTTGAATGTAAATCCCTGTCCTGACAGAAATTCTCGCATGTGTGGACGGCTTTTCTCCGAAAGCAGTGTCGCTACTTGCTCTGTCCAGCTGATACCATGACCACCGCCAGTGCGCGATCGATAATACTCCCTGATTACCTCATCATAATCTGCAATAGCCTCCTTGTCTCCAGTCTCGTTATAGACATCCTGCTTGAGAATGACCGACAAGGGCAATCGCGGTTTGCATTCAGGGTCTTGGTCAGGGTAGCCAAGACAAAGCCCGAACACCGGATATACCCCTCTGGGTAATTTCAGTAGCTCACTGACTGGTCCCGGGTTATTGCGAATGCCACCGATATAACAAATACCCAAACCAACAGACTCTGCCGCCGTTACCAGTGACTGAGCCATCAGAGCTACGTCCACCGTAGCAATAATGAAGTGTTCGGTGTAGTTACCTTCGAAAGCCTTACCATACTCTACGCAGTAATTGCCCGCTCGTTTAAGGTCGGCACAGAACACCAGAAACTCTGCCGCAGTTATTACATAGCGTTGATTGCCTGCCAGCTGCGCCAGCTTTGCCCGGTTATCATTATTGACAACGCGTACTATGGAGGTCCCCTGCAGAAAGCTGGAAGTTGCAGCCGATTGCCCGGCGAGTAACAACTCTTCCAACAGTTCGGGTGTTATGGGCTGTTCGTTAAACTTGCGAATACTGCGATGTGATTTAAGCAGTTCCAGCACTGCGCTCATGATTGATACCCTAATGAAGAAAATTCCTGTGAAGCAGGAGTATGAGGTCGGGTTAGCTTTTGTCCAGCATCTGGTCAAAAAAGTGCGGAATCACATTATTGGCAGCATTGGATTCAGCATTTAATAGTAGGACCATGCCAATATTGGCGTCAGGCGCAAATGCCATCTCTGAGCGGTATCCTCGCACGCCACCACCATGATGTACAACGCGCAGGCCCTTGTAGTCAAATACACGCCAGCCGATAGCATAGTAGGCTTTTTCCACGCCCGACCAGCGATTGAAATAATTACCATGGGGCGTTTCAATCACTGGCTCATGCAGTTGGGCCAGAAAATCATCACCAAAGACTTCAGGAAAAGCACCCAAGTTGGCTCGCAACCACATGGTCATGTCGAACACGCTGGCATTAATACCGGAAGCCGGTGCCACGGAGTAGTAGGCCGGATTGGTAGTGGTAGTTCGCCAACGCCCTCTCGCAAGGCGATGTGGCGAGGTCGACTCGGGATTATTATTGTAGGCTTCCAAACCCAGTGAGGCCGATACCATTCCCAGTGGTTCGAAGACATGTTTCTTCAAATAGTACTCATAACTGTTACCGGTACTCTTCTCCACCACATCACCAATCAGGGAAAACACCACGTTCTGATAACCATAACACTGTCCCGGTCGACACACTGCGGGAATCTGATTGAAGCGATCCTTTATCTTGTCATAGTCGAGTCCGTCATCCAGCAGATTGGAATAGGAGTGTGGCATGAGGCCTGTAGAGTGACTTGCCACCTGCTTCAATGTGATGGAACTGGCACTCCTGCCATTGCCTAATTGCATGTTGGGAAACAGTTCCATAATCCGGGTGTCCCATGATTGCAAATTATGCTCAACCAACAAAGTGGCCGCTGCTCCTGCAAAAGTCTTGGACATGGAGGCAATCCGAAAAACGGAATCAGTGGTAACCGGCGGACGCTTATCAACTTGCCGCACTCCCCAAGTTTGCAGATACATTATGCCTTCCCTGGATACGATAGCCAGAGCCGCTCCGGGGATACGCTTTTCTGTCATCACACCCTCAAGCCATCCTACATACTCCGTGAAGTCATAATTGTAGGGAAGCGGTCCGGCCGCCGAAGCATATGGCAACGGAAGTATGCAGATCACAAGCAGTAATTTCATAAGCAAAGAGGCTGGAGATGATCTGTGCAACCGACTTGATTTTACTGGTGTCGTGGGCATAACCTTATACTTATAGCTGATAAAGTAGACTTTGCGATTCCGTCTGCAACTAGCGGCTAGCATTTTATCTCAGTTCTTCCGGCGGGCATTAGTCGCATGAAAATACCAGAATAAAAAAGGCCGATCTAACCTTCGTTAAATCGGCCAGACTGCGACAAATTTTAGGCCATGGCTCTCAAGTCATGGATTCTGATATCAGCCCGTCCCCAGATCAGAGTGGATTCTGGCGGCCCTCCGGACTTCAGGGTCAGCGAACCAGCAACAACAACTCCCTTCCCTCCCTGCGTACGGTCAGGATAGCAAAACCTTCGTTGCTCTCTACAGCAGTGTTGAATCCGTCCAGATCAGCAGTAGCTTTGCGATTGACTTCCAAAATCAAGTCACCAGTTCGTAAGCCTGCCGCCCAGGCACGGCTTTGACGTTCCACTGCGGCAACGACCACTCCTCCTTCGCCGTAGATGTCCTCATTCGGCTGCGGATTCCTCAGGCGCATGCCTGCAAAAGCCCCCTGCTCTGCTGGGCGCGGATCAGCCGTCGAAGCGCTACCAGTCTGATCACCAATAACCGCGGCTATTGAGAGAGTCTCGCCCTCCCTGACCAGACTAAGAGACACTTTCTCATCGCGCCGCAACAGACCAATTCGATTGCGTAGATCCCGACCGCCCTCTACGGACTCACCGTTGAGTTCAATGATTACATCAGATACCTGAATTCCAGCTCGTTCGGCTGCACTTCCTTCCAGCACGCTGGTCACCAATGCACCAGTATCAATACCAAGTTCAATAGTCCTTGCCACATCAGGAGTGACCGACATAATGGTGACACCGAGCATACCCCGTCTTACCTCCCCATCCCGCTCCAAATGTGAGGAAACCGCAGCAACCATGTCCACCGGTACGGCGAAACCGATACCGTTATTCCCACCATCGCCGCTGATTATGGCTGTGTTGATGCCAATCAGCCGCCCTTGCAAATCCACCAATGCACCCCCGGAATTACCAACATTGATGGCCGCATCGGTCTGAATAAAGTCCTCATAGTTTTCATTGTTCAAGCCGGTACGACCCAGCGCGCTGACTATTCCAGAGGTGACTGTTTGTCCGATACCAAAGGGATTACCAATGGCTACCACGAAGTCACCGACCTGAACAGAATCAATTTCAGCCAGCTCTATCTCCGCAAGATCTTCAGAAGCAATCTGCAACAAGGCAATGTCGGTATTAGCATCGCTACCAATGAGTTCTGCTTCAAGCGACCTGTTATCGGCGAGCTGCACAATGATGCTGTCGGCCCCCGCCACCACATGGTGATTGGTGACAACATGGCCAGCCTCGGCACCGATAATGACACCGGAACCGGCACCTACTGAAAAGGGTCTGCGTTGCCGGGTTTCACTATCCGGGAAATCCGGAAAATAGCGGCGCAGTTCCCTCGGAATGCGATTTCCACCAAAGAAATTGCGGTTGTTATCGGCAATAGACTTGGTCACCCGTATATTCACCACAGCAGGGGTAACCTTCTCCAGCATGGGAGCCAGTGAGGGAATACCCTGTTGCAGTGCCTGTTCACTGACAGCAAAACTACTGACAGTCCAGGATAGGGAGATAAGTGTAAATAGAAGTGTTGCTACACGGAAATTAGCTTTCATCATTTTCTCCAAACAGTTGATTGACAGAAATGCAGCCTCAAAGGTCCTAGCCGAACAGAGGGCGCATGCTGTGAATTTAGGGACAGAAAGACATGATTACCTGAGTAAATGATGAGTTTTTTGTCCAGAAAACCTCCAGACTGCTGATGAGAGTTCTGTCCGGGCAGCGTTCCGGCTAAAATCTAACCCATAGAGAGTTGCAAATATTGCGCCCTTTTGCTGCTTGAGGCTGATTTTAGGAATTTTTTATGCAAAAAGAGAATTTCCCCAACCAAAAATGGATTTGAGGTGTCTAAATCTCAGTCGATGGCTTCAGTTAATTTATGTGTGCAGTTTAGGTAATTTTGGATGCTTGAGTGCGCACAATAGGTCTGCTACCAGACTTGAACTGTGGCTATTCAGTACCCAATTATTGTGCTGGAGACTAAAAGGGAGATTGGCAAGAAACCAGCGATGCTGCCAATGGTCCAAACAATCGTCCTAAAAACAGGAAAATAACAATGAGCACCAGTTTCAGCGAAAACACTGCAACGCATAATCCAGAGTTGCCATTCAGGGAACCAATAAGGAATGAACCCCTTCTGTTGAGTGAGGATTTCATTGTTGGTGACTGGATAGTCAGGCCAATGCTGAATCAGCTGCAACATCGCCATACAGGGATGGTTCGGCATCTTGAGCCCAGGCTGGTTACATTGCTATGCTGTCTGGCGGCACAGCCCCGTCAGTTAGTCGATCGCGAATCCCTAGTCAATACACTTTGGCCCAGTGTCATCGTCAATGAAAATTCACTGACAAGAGCTATCTCCGAGTTGCGAAAGCAACTAGTGGCATCGGGACAACTTCACCAGATTTACATTGAGACAATTCCCAAGCGGGGATACAGACTCTGTTTGTCAGTAAATCTGGTCGAATCCGCATTGGATTCTTCGGCAAAGCTGAGCAAAAACAAATCGTCCAGGGCATTTACCTTGCACTCTGCACATAGCCTTGTTTCACTATATGACCGGATCAGAAGGCCACTACTTGCTGTCTGTTGTCTTTGTCTGGTAATGACCGGATGGCTATCTCTTGATAATTCGTTCTCAGTCAAAGAATCTCCGTCAGATCGATTCAACTTTGCTGATGAGACTGTACCATGGGATGAAAAGAATCTGGCAGACAAGCTAGTCCCAACTTCTGCCATGTTCTCAATGGAACAGTTAGGCAATTTTGAGCATCCCGTTTTATCGCAGGATCAAACCCGATTTGCCTATATCCGTTATGCTGAAAATGGTTCTACGTTATTTATCGGTGAGGTTGGCAATGATGACGCACCGATACCCGTGTTCATCAGCACAGACATTATGTCGAACCTGACCTGGTCACCACTGGGTTCTGCCTTATTGTTTGCCAGTCGATCAACAGTGACCAATGCGGCATTATTTGGAGGGGCTTTGGATCCTGAAGCAGGACTTTATTCCTTTGATCTGGAAACCTTCAGAGTAAGCAAATTGGTTGAGAGATCGCCTGACGTTAATTCAACAGTGAAAACCAGTGATCACAATCTGACTTGATCCCATGCTACGCACGGCAATGGATGGTTTCGATTAATCCCCGTGCCTCCTGCCTTGGAAATACTCCGTTCAAGGCCCAATTTGGTACTTGGTATGGAAGTTGTCTGGTTTTTGGACAGGCGGCATCCGGTATCATCTCCATATGCTGAGGACTTCTGGGTCGAGAAGCGTTCAGTTATTTCGCTATTTGATTGAATATCGTCTTGACGCGGTTTCCAAGTTATCTGCAGGTTCAACCATAGTTGCGCTGTCCCCTGCTCGTCTTCCCGAGTAGACCAGTGAAAATTCTTACAGCCCAAATCCTTCAGACTGTTATATTTTTTGTACCCACTTTGGTTATACAAAGCTGTAAAGAACTTTTGCAAGACAGCAATGTTTTAAAATTCGAAAGCAAGATAAAGAAATGAGGCAACAGTCTGGTCTTGAGCATAACAAGAGAGATGGCTAAGTTAACCTGATTCAAGGAGGGTGCCAAAGTCATCGTTGACGTTAGTACTGAGAAAAACATAGACTCACACGAACGCTTTGGTAATAAAGAGTTCCCATTTTGTTCAGTTTGAACGAAACATCTAAAGTGCCTATTTTGAGTCATTCCTAACTATGCATATCTGCGGTCATGAGAATTCTAATCTCAAAAATAACTTGGGCTTTCGGGTCTGAACCCACGTGAAATAAAATGTAGTCAAGACCGTTAAATAGGTTAGGCTAATTATTCATTAGCAAAACCATTCACCCATTAGCAAAACCATTCACCCATTAGCAGAATTGTTGGTATATCAGTTCATTGAATAAGTTTGTCTAGTAATCTGTGCGACATTGAATACAGGGAACCGGCAGCCATTCAGCTACTGATTCGATAGATATCTGGCTCTTTTACCTAAGATCATTTGCCCTTATTGTACTGTTTGATCGTTTTGGTAATATCTTTCAAGTCTGCCTGTACCCATTCATGCTTGTTAGGAAAAACATCATGGATATATTTTTCAATCTCTCTAAAATCTGTTGTTTCGACCTTGTACTCAACCCTATATCGTCGGTCTGAGTCTAATGTTTGATAAGCATTCAAACGAGACTTCCAATTCCTAGCGAGTCCAACCTTGTATTCACCGGGATATGCTGGATGTGAAATCACATAGACAAACTTCCTTTCCCTGTAGTCAACTTCCTGGTCAGTGCGTTTAGGAGGGGTTGTTTTTATATAGATTTGATTTTGATATTTGAATAAATCGGAAGGGTCTGCCGCTTCTTGTGACAAACGCTCCTTGACCAGTTCATAAGACTTGACTGAAACATCCACACCAATCCAATGACGCTGAAGTCTTTCTGCTGCAACGCAGGTAGTCGCACAACCGCAAAATGGATCAAATACTATGTCACCTTTATTGCTGGAAGCTCTAATGATTCGATCAAGAAGAGCTAATGGTTTCTGTGTGGGGTATCCTGTTCGTTCTTGATTATTACGGTATAATGGTGTTATGTCGGCTTCAGCATTTAACCCATACTCTACCCACCAATCACGCATGGCAACATTTCTATACTTTCCTATAGAATCTCTCAAAACTCCCAATTCCTTCCCGCTTTTTGTATGAGGTTCTGGCAAAGTTCTCGTATAACTAATCTCATCTAAGGTATTGAATGTAGTTTTATCTTTTTCTTTTCCAAAGAAAAGCAGTAATTCATGCTTTCTAGCAAATCGACCTGACTCTCTGGGAACTCCACCGGTCTTGTAACCCCAAACAATCTCATTCTTGAAATTGTCTTCGCCGAATACGCAGTCCATAACTGTTTTCAGGTAATGGCTCATTTTGGTGTCACAGTGAAGATAAATTGACCCACTGGCTTTTAGTACTCTCCAGCATTCCAGCAGCCTAATTGCCATATAGGCCAAATAAGCAAAGTTATACCTGTTACCAACGCCTTTTATGCCATTCAGATAATGATACAGTCCCGCATGATCTTCTCTAATTGTCAATAGCCACTCATCTTTGACATCCTCTTCTCTGAATATATCGCTAAACTCTGCCCCTTCAGCACTGCTCCCAATTGGTGCTGTAAATTTTTTATTTTTGTTAAATGGGGGATCCAAATAAATCAAATCTATGCATTCAGAGTCAATGCCCCTCAAAATATCAAGATTGTCATGGCAGAAGATAGTACGGTTGGGAACGTTACAGTTAGTCATTCTTATGTCTTTTTTAGCCTATGTTTTAAATTCCATCGCAGCCATTCATATTTAGTTTACATTCTCATCAACTCATGATAACAGCGAGTAACTTACTAAATAGTAATCAGCAAAAACGGCTCTATATACCACTTTTTATTAGCAGAATATTTTTGTGTCTGTAACAGGTTTGCAAAGTCTTAAGTTGTACCAAGGGGAAATCCGAGTTTTATCAACAGTAGGGCTGAGCCACTATAGCTGCTGACTACTCCTCCGATATTTGATTAGGTAAGGTTCAACGGGCCAACTACAGTGGAAAAATAAGCCGTCACTAACAGCAACAGACTGGCAACGGTTAGTTCCAACCTGAGTGATCGGCGAAAATATTCTACCCCCTTCTTCTGCTTTTCCATTAGGTGAGGCACTAAGTGGAATTTGTTCAATCCAGCGATACTTAATAGACAAAATACCAGCAAAAGTTTGACCGACAATGTTCTGCCATAGGCACTATTCAATAATTCTACTGGTGAGTGTATCAGATTATAAGCCAGTATTATACCTGCGAGCAGTAGCATAAACACAAAGATAATTGCGTGATTACTGAATTTCTGTAGCATGCTCTGTAGCGAGAAAATATCTGTCCCGTTAGTTAACTCATATAAAGGATAAAGCGCACCAAGCCATAGCGCAACGGTCGTAAAGTGAATGACCAAGACCAGTTGGATTGGTAAGGCAAGCAGCGAGACGTGACCGCCAAAGCGAAAACTCAGCAGTATCAGGCCCAATCCTAGACCATGAAATAAAAAATTAAAGCGGTAGAAACTTATCCCTGAATCTGTACTTCTTTGATAACTTTTCCGTAACAAGAAAGCACTGGTAATCATCATCAGTGCGAAGGCTGCCAGCCGGTAAAAGCTTAGGTCACCCAGAGGAAAGCTCAACAGCATGTTTGCCATATCCAGGTCAAAAGCACCGCTTATACCCGAGTTATTGATCTGACCGACCTGTACCAGAAAGTCGGCCAGCACAGCATGAAAACCGAGCAAAGCACCGATCAATTGATACAACAATACCCGCTTTACAGTACGGGAATGGCCATCACCATACAGGTACAGGGCAACTGCACCGCCAAACGTGGAAGCAGCAGCCACATAGAATAGAAACTTGCAGAGCAGGCTGGCAGATTCCCAACTGCCAGGGATACTGGAAACTTCCATCCCTGGGGGGATCCTGCTAACTGACGACTAGATAGGAGGTCAGTTCAAGGTGCTGAGGCGACCGAACCAGTTCCTACCATAAAACCAAATGAGTTGGAGACCGTATGACCATCCTCTCCTATGGCTGCCCAGTTGACCGTGTAATTCCCAGCCTGGAGATCTGGAGTCGCTATCACAAACTGATCTTGGGGTTCAGCAGAGGGTCGAAATTCTGTGGAAATTTGTTCGCCAGAAACCAGTAATTCCACTTTCACGAGGCGAACCGGGCCATTAAACACCAAACTGATTTCGGCTGGCGGTGTTTCCACTGTCGATTCATCAGCTGGAGTGGATTCTTTCAAGGCATTGTGTGCACTGGATATGCCAGCAATAAGGCTGAGTGTCGCAAACAGGACTAGATAGGGCAGAAACTTAAATAACTTTAAAGATGACATATGAATTTCTCCCGATAGTTAAGCATTGGATAGGTGGAAAGTTGATTATCACAGATAGACTGGATTTTTCCAAGTTTATCTAAAGCTTTAACACAATTGAATGAAATGGACTTAGTTAATACCAAATGATAGCGGTAAATTTTCCCTCAGCGAGGTGTATACGAAGCAGGATTCATACATGTTGCAATCTTTGCAGAAATCCGGGTTTCGCCTGAGTTCTGACCTCAAGGCTTGCGCTGCCAGACCGGCTTTAATGGTGAGAGGTTGATTTCATCAACAACGGTAGTACTAGGTAGATTCAGCACATTGATCACCACTTGTGCAATGTCAGCCGCCGAAATAGCGTTCTCTAAGTCTGGCCCCGGCTCAAAATGCAAGTCATTAAAGAACTCAGTTCTGACCGCACCCGGGTTGACCAAGGTAATTCTGAGATTTGATTTCGCACATTCCTCCCGCAAAGACTGAGCGAACCCTCGCACTGCAAACTTGCTAGCACAGTAGATGCTACCCTGTCGTGCCCCCGCAAGGGCAGCCTCTGAGCCGGTGAACACAATGTCTGAAGGCAGCTCCTGCTGTTTCATTCTAGGCAACACCGCCTTGGTGACCAGGGCCTGTGCCAGAAAATTCACATCAATCACCGCCTGGATATCAGCCGCTGATAACTGTTCCAGGTAGCCCATCCTGCCCAGACCCGCATTGTTGATCAGTGCTCTGATTGGAATATCAATGGAGTTCAGCAAGGTCTTGAACTGTGGAAGTATAGAGTCCGTGATAGCAAGGTCAATCTCCCTGCGGTGAAAACGTTCATGCTTCAGGGTGGTGCTTTCAAAATTGAGGGCCACACCATAGACACTATAACCTTCCCTAAGCAAATGCTCGCTTAGTGCCAGACCTATGCCCGAGGAAGCTCCGGTAACTATCACGGCTTGATAATGCCTTTCTAAAATTGTCGCTTTAGCAGAGTCCTCGGTAACCGATTTTTCAGCATTGGGTGTTTGCATGGAATATGTACTCATCTCAGGCGCAACGATAATAGTTGGCCGGTTTAATATAAGCGAGCAGTGCACGCTCCAGTTCGGGAATCAAAGACTCAGAGTGATTGGCCATTGTAATCATACCGCTCTTAGACTGCATCTCCTTGGCAAGTAAGGGCTCTTGAGGGTAAAGCCTCACCATCTTTTTGTAGAAATCCACCGGCAGTCTAAACTCGCCCAGACTGACAGAGTGTAGGCAAGACGGATCCAGCTCGGTGAATACCAGTTCAAACAGTTCTTGATATAGTCTTTGGACATTGGGCTCGGCTATTACGGGTTCGAAGCGCAGTGCCACTGGCCAACCTGCCTGTTGCAAGCGCACCAGAGATTCCAATCGTTTCTCAACAGAGGGCACCTTATGCTCCCAACGTTCGCTATGACGCTTTGGCGAGAAGCTCATTGCAACAATGCAGTTCGGTAAAGGTTCTCGTTCCAGCAGGAAACGCGTCTGGGTACTTTTCGTGCGAATCTCCAGGATATGCTCATTATGAGTCTCAAACAACGGCAGAATAAAGGAGCAAAACCGACTAACAGGTTCCAATGCCAGACTGTCGCAATCATAGCCGCTGTAGAAAACACTGCCTGCAGGAGACTTGCTAATAGTAGTCTCTATGTCATTCTGAAAATCCTCATAATTGACAAACAGCACGTAATTCGCCGAACGAAACATGCCTTGCAAAAAACAGTACCGACAGTCATAGATGCAATTAAGCATATGGGAGAAGTAATACCCCCGACCATTCCTAGTGGATTCAAATCCATAGCCTGATGGGGCAGGCAAAATCCGCCGTCCAGTCTTATGCGCAAGAATTAGGGATGGCAGCTGTTTCTGCATCCGAAAATTCTGCCGGTTTCGATTGAACAACTCCCCATACTGATCAATGCTGATCTGTGGTAATTCCGGCAGCCTATCCAGAATTGCCTTAACCTGCGCCTGATCCCGAACGGCTTCTTCTATATATACCGCAGAGAACATAATAATAGCTATTGAGGACCTGCAAGTTTCGATTGCAGTCGTCCGATCAGCTCCCGTCCATCCATTGAGGTCAATATTCTGCTGCACGTCAACTTTTGTAATTCAGACTTCATGCCAAGCGCATAGTAACGTTGGCACAGACGCAACAGCTGTGTCTGTTGAGTTACCGTCAGATGGACTTCATCCAGAAAGAATTCTAACTCTGGCGGACTCTGTTGCCACTGGTATACCTGCCCTTGTAGTTGCTGCAACTCTGCCACAACTTCTCTAATCTCCCCTAAAGCGGATTCCATCAATGACTTAACTCTGGCGGGGATCAGTGTGTCAACACTATTCTGTTTATTGTCCGAGATAATCTTGAAACAGTGGATCAACTCAACAGTGCTGATGGCAGAAGCGGCCTTGAAGAAAGCAAAAGCCTCCATGTCATAAGCCACATTCTCTGGATACTGACGTTCAGGTTCATCGACCGTATGCAATTCTCCAAATTTTTGTAGTGCTGGCAAAATCAGGGTCGGAAATACTGCCTCTCCGCTGCGTCGACTTACTATTTTGTTGGCCAGTAATATTTGAGCTATATTCATAGACTGGTGGCCAGCAATACCAATATTCAACCAGGCCTGAATCGCTGCTGTGCCATCTAGTTCCGCAAGATAATTCACCGCTTGCCAAGCGCAGTGCTGGCCTTCTCCAGAAACAATCAACCTGATGCCATCTTCATTGACATAGAGAGGTGGTGTAGTCGCAGTCTGCCTCAGTCCAAGGTACTTGATCAGCGGACGGGCTTCCAGTGTGTGGGCAACGACAAGATTAATTTTAGTGGTCATGACTGATTTCGAACTCACTAAGCAGTGATTGGCACTGCTGCATGACTTCCCGGTTGTTGTGGCGGAGAGCACCTTTCATAAGTACATTACATTTTTTTGCCAAGGTGCGGCGCGTCATCAAAAACTGATTCGGGCTCAGCTTGGTCTGTCGCAGCAGTTTCGCTAGAGCCTTGACACGAAACCGGTCCATACCCCAGTGTTGTCTTGAAAGCTGATCATTATGCCCACCGAACTTTCGGAGCAATGGCTGATCAATATAGTGGACTGGAAGTTGCGAAGTCAGTTGCAGCCAGAGATCATAATCCTCACATGCCACCAGACTCTCATCGAAACCGCCTGTGCTCTCCAGTACTGAGCGGCGAAGTAGTACCGCTGAGGGAGAAATGGCACAGAGTGCTAGGCACTGCTCAAAGATATCTCCCCCCTGTTTTTGATGCTTGCGTCCAGGGTTGACGCGTCTGCCATGACGAATCCATATTTCATCACAGTGCACGATGGCAGCATCAGGGTGATCCTTGATACAGGCAAACTGCTGCGCCAGTTTATCTGGTAACCATTCGTCATCAGAATCAAGGAAAGCCAGCCACGGTGCTCGAGTGGCGGCAATACCGTGGTTACGAGCCGCACTGACCCCGGCGTTAGCCTGGCAAAGCAACCTTATCTGCGGATAGTTTCTTGTGATGAAAGTATCAGTGCCATCCCCTGAGCCATCATCAACGACAACAATCTCCGCCGGTGTCCGGGTTTGGGCAAGTACGGAGTCCAGTGCCCTAGCCAGTGTATGTTTTCTGTTATGGCTTGGAATGACTACGGCGACCGGAAGCATCGGAGTAGCAGCAGGAACTGCAACAGTTGTATCGGTCATACACTGCAAGGGCGCCAGTGATCCGATTTGACTGGCGATCACACGGATGAGGTCAGGTAAATATCGTCCCTAAATCAGGATGCAAGGCCAGCAAGCGGACTCTTCCGCTGCTACCTATACTTGGCCAGTTCCTTTCGAGCAATTACTCGCCGGTGCACGGCATCGGGTCCATCTGCTAGTCTAATGGTGCGCTGACTGGTCCATAGAGATGCTAGCGGAAAGTCCTGACTGACTCCAGCAGCACCATGCAATTGGATTGCTTCGTCGATTACCCGCAGTGCCATATTGGGTACTGCCACCTTAATCTGAGAAATAGCATCTCGAGCCGCTTTGTTACCGATGGTGTCCATCAGCCAAGCCGTCTTGAGTACCAGCATCCTGCACATTTCAATTTCAATGCGGCAGTCTGCAATAATATCGTAATTGGCTCCAAGCTCTGCCAGTGGCTTGCCAAAGGCTTCACGCCCTACAGCGCGTTGACAAATCAGGTCCAGGGCCTTCTCCGCAGCACCAATTGAGCGCATGCAGTGGTGAATGCGACCCGGTCCTAGCCGCCCTTGGGAAATTTCAAACCCTCGGCCCCGACCCAGAATGATGTTGCTTTCAGGCACCCTGGCATTATGAAACTTGATATGCATATGCCCATGGGGGGCATCATCGCGTCCGAACACATGCATGGGTCGGACCACTTCCACACCCTCGGTATCCATGGGCACCAAAATTTGTGACTGTCGGTTGTGTTTAGGGGCTTCGGGGTCGGTTACCACCATAACGATCATTATCTTACAGCGAGCATCGCCAGCACCGGAGATATAGGTTTTCTCTCCGTTAATTACCCACTCGTTTCCTTCAAGCACAGCACTGGAAGAAATATTGGTGGCATCGGACGAGGCGACTTGTGGTTCAGTCATGGCGAAGGCAGAACGGATTTCTCCTGCCAATAAAGGTTCTAGCCAAGCCTTCTTTTGCTCATCCGATCCGTAACGCTCCAGCACTTCCATATTACCGGTATCCGGCGCACTGCAATTGAATGATTCCGAGGCTAGTCTCGAACGACCCATAATTTCTGCCAGATGGGCATACTCTAGGTTACTAATGCCTGCTCCGCCCTGGCCTTCTGGCAAAAAGAAATTCCACAATCCCATATCGCGGGCAGTGGCCTTCAGTGAATCCAGAATTTCATCCTGTCGTGGCGTGTGAGACCAGCGATCGCCCACACCCACCTCGGTGTAATATTCCTGCTCAACAGGCTCAACTTTGTTTTCGACAAAATCGCGGATTTTCTCACGGATATCCGTCATTTCTTCTGAAAGACCAAGGTTCATCATGTGGCGTGTTCCTTTCTCCTTTGCAGTCGGGACTTGACCGTCCTGCGTTGAATTCATATACATAAATTTGTCTGAATACGATCAGCCATAAATTGTACCACCACCATCAATTACTAGTGTCTGGCCGGTGGTGAAGCTTCCTGCATCGGAGGCCAAAAAGACTGCCGCACCAGCAATCTCATCCGGTTCCCCTATTCGCCGCAACGGATAGTTGGCAACGGTTTTTTGGTAGATTTCGGGATTTTCCCACAATGCCCGCGCCATGTCTGTGCGAATCAGGCCGGGTGCAATACAGTTGACTCTTACATTATGAGGCCCCCATTCCACGGCAAGGTTTCTGGCAAGTTGCATGTCCGCTGCCTTGGAAATGGAATAAGCACCGATCATTGCGCTACCTTTGAGCCCGCCGATTGACGACACAATGATGACGGACCCACCGCCGGATTCCGCCATTTCTGGGATGGCAAGCTGACACATCCGATGCACGCTGCCGATATTTGCATTCAGAATCTTATCAAAGGCGGAATCGGGTATGTCCTGAGAAGGACCAAAATAGGGATTGATGGCGGCATTGCAGACCAGAACGTCAATCTTACCCCAGTGTGCCCGAGTGCTATCCACCAAGTTTTTCAACTGTTCTGCGTGATTGATATTGCAGGCAACCGGCAGGGCCTCCCCACCGCTAGCAAGGATACCCTTGGCCACCTCGTCACAGGCATCCTGATTGCGACTGGAGATTACAACCCGGGCACCATGCTCTGCCATACGCACGGCGGTGGCCTTGCCGATGCCCCGGGTTGAGCCCGTAATCAGGACGACTTTATTTTCAAGACTGAACAGGCTCATACTGAAAGCATCCTCTGACTCTTATAGAAAGATTAAATTATTCGAAAGCGGAAGTGTATCGCACTTTGCTTACTATCGTAATACCCTTATTCAAAAAAGCAGTCATCATCAACTTGATATTCCTAAATCCGACTTTGTCTATGCGGCAATGAAATATTACCCCTTACCAACTGAGGGATGATAATTAACTCCCATTTTTACTCTAGCGAATACCTGCGGGAATCGGCTGAAATCAGCAATAACAATGCTGCACTTCAAAAGCACCGATGCCAGTTTCACGACAGCACAGGGCATCTGATTAGTTACTATGCCTCCAGAAAGTATGCCAGATTTAGATGTCTGGGCAACCCTGGCAGTTACTACAAAATTGTCGACTCATCTGTCAGGAAGTCTTTGTCATCTTCATTGCGTTGAGAGTCCTGGAAGTCCTCAAAATCACGGATATTGAGATCAAAGAAGGGGTTCTCAAAATCGATTACTCGGGCTTCACGACCAGTCAATGCACCCTCCATCACCAGTACCAACATGTACAGAGATAGTGTGGCCAGCAAGATGGTGAAACGATTACGTAGCAAGATGGATTTTAGTAGTGACATAATTCAGCCTCAATCAATGAAACGCCGCATAAAGATAGCACCTAGCAGCAGAATGGAACCCACAAGCACTCCAAACAACATGTCATAACTAAACATCCGTTCGGTTACGTCTGATAAGTTGTAAATCAGGTACTGATTGGGATTGGCACGACTTTCCACCCAATTGGCCAGATACTGTGATCCGAACAGGAAGTCTTCCAGAAAGCCAATCAGAATAAACACACCAGCTGCCCATAAAAATGGAGCACGTCTGGCGAATGCTGAAAAAAGAAGCAACCAACCCACGGTGGGCATTAACCAGAGTGTGGCAGTGAAAGCCGACAGATAGACCAATATCAAACTGGTCAATGCCGCCAGGAACAGATAGCCGAGACCAGCGACCTGCACCTCGTAGGCAACACCTAAAAGGGTTAGACAGAGTAAGGCCAACGTATAGAAAACCAACAATACGGTCACACTAAAAAATGGAGCAACGGCAGCGACTGTGACCACCTTAGACAGCACGGTGGTTGCATTTGAAATTGGCATGGATTGCCAGAAAAGCACGCTCAAATCCTTACGATCCTGATACAGGGCACCCAGCAGATAGATAAGTGCACACACATAAAGTATTACCATGAAGGGAACAGCAAGAATCATCAAGATTGGTGCAATCTCCAGTGGTGACAGCCCGTCAAATATTTCTGAAAGGTACTGAATGCTGATGGAAACCTGATCATTGGGTGCCATAGAAATCAGCCAAGCGGCAAAGACGAACAGGACCAGAGCCAACATGACTGGTGCCCAGATAAACAAAGTGCGGTTTTCCAGTACTTCCCGCCAGAGCAAGGCGACAAACGGTATACTTGCCAGTCTATTCATCATTGCTGCTCTTCATGGAATCACTGAGGGGATTCACAGAACTGCCTTCTTTCATCTTGGCTACAAACAAGTCAGCAACACTTGGCGTCCCGACTTCACCCAAATGCTCCAGTTGCGCTCGAGGCACTGCTTCATAGATGTAAGCTTTCTTACCCAGTAACTCCCGCTTGTGAATTGGTCCCAAACCGTCAGCCTGCGTTAGCTGATCCGGCTTGACTATGACCTCTGTGAATAAGGTCTCCAACTCCGACATATGGGCATCCAAAACGATTTTTCCCCGATTGATAAACAACAGGTGTGTCAACAATGCCTCAATTTCCTCGACCTGGTGAGTGCTAATCACAATGGTGCGATTTCCAACATAGTAATCATTGAGTAGACGGTCATAGAATTCCTTGCGATAGACAATATCCAGGCCCAGTGTCGGCTCATCAAGTATCAGCAATTTGACATCAATTGCCATCACAATGGCGAGATGCAACTGTGTTACCATGCCTTTGGACAGCTCCCTAATGCGCTTGCGTGGTGGAATCTCGGTACTGCCAAGGAATTTAGTTGCGCGGTTTCGGTCGAACCGCGGGTGCACAGCATCAACATAATCCAGCAACTGGTTGACCCGGAGCCATTTCGGAAGAATACCTACATCGGCTATAAAGCAGACATCATGCATTAACTGGTGGCGCGCAATTCGGGGATCCCGTCCCGCAACCGACAGTTCTCCCTCCACATCACAAAGACCAATCATTGCCTTTAGTGTGGTGGTCTTGCCGGCACCATTGGGGCCGATAAGCCCAGTGATTTCACCCTGCGGAATGCTCATCGAGACCCCGCTTAGGGCCTTGAAGCCTCCATAATGCTTTTCTAACCTGTTTGCCTCTACGATAGTATTCATCGCGATTCCTGTTTCTCTGTGATTAAAATAGGAACGAAAGACTAGAAGGGATTACTTTTTATGAAGCCCAGTAGCTTTGCCCGCCTGAGATGCCGCACAGCCAAGAAGTTCATCAGCCTCCAGCCCCAGTCTATGGATCCTTGCCATAATGCCAGGCCACTCTTCTTCCAGAAATTTTGATTTTTCCATTTTGCCCAGTTTTTCTTTAGCACCTGCAAGTACATACATTCCCCTCCCTCGTTTTTTCTCTACCAGATCTTCGTCGACCAGCATTTGCAATGCTTTGGACACTGTAAGTGGATTAATGCGTTGCTCACTGGAAATTTGGCGTACCGATGGCAGGGGATCCTGCTCCTGGAGCACGCCGTCCATGATTAATTCTGCCAATTTATCCCGCAGCTGCAGGTAAATGGGTTCCTTGTTGTTCCAGTTGATTTGCATACAAACAGCCTAAACCGACTTGGTGTTATACATTACTATAACACCATATCAGTAAAAATCAAGTAAAAATTTAAATATTTTTATTTATATGTTTTTATTAATATTTTTTGTCAATTGCTGGGTTTCGGCCATCTTCAGAGTGTCAGAATAACCTGCTGGCTGCGTCAATCTGAGACATTCAGCCCGATCGTTGGGATTAACCTCGGAGAAAAGACTCTTAAGCATGTCAGGAAGAATCTTGACAGGACAGTAAGGCATAAGGACACTGAGCTAATTATCCCAATCAGAGTAATTTTGGGCATAAATCGACTAACTCATACCTCAATGGGGCGGATTCATGAAGGAAATATATAGTTGGGTACCTTGGTTTAAGGAACTGGGCAGTAAAATTGCCGAAGGTGGCAAGGATTATTTGATAGAAAGAGCCCAAAGAGTGGCTTGGAAAGATGGTGCAGGTATTCCGCCATTATTGAAATTCGGCGATGAGAATATCGACCCCCTGTCATTTATATATACTGTCGCTAGCTCCAATGGAAATATTGGCAGAAGGCGGGTGTATCCAAGTGTTTCTGAGGTTTTTGAGATTAGCAGTCAGCTAGATCCAGAATGCAAACATAGCTTCATTTTTCCAGCACCACCAAGTATAAATACGTTGTTTCATGCTGATGGCATAGGTAA
>JAPORB010000093.1 GCA_026710425.1 Gammaproteobacteria bacterium | reverse complement strand
AGGGCGAATCGCAGTGGATGAGTTCACTTCCCTGATAATCGTACTGCCGAGAGCAATAGAAGGGCGAGTTTGTAACCTGCTACAGAGGATGGTCGCCGCTGAAATCGTTCAGCACAAGTTAATCAAGGCTAGTACCAATATTGGCCATTGCCACGGGTTATTGAGAAGTTACGATTCTGTGGATCCAAGAGAGCAGGTCTCAGTCAACGGAATCTGGATGGAAGGGGAAGAGCGGCGCGAACTCCTGTGTTGTATGAGTCGCATAATTGGAAAGAAACAATCGTTGTTAGGAGCAGTGAGCACCGACTATGAATTGATATCTCACGGACACGGTTACCCAGTAAATAACTCAGAGGATACTGTATCTGAAAACCCAAAAACAAGGAATTATGAGGAGCAGCAAGATAGCAATCCATCAGAACCTGATGTTCAAGTGAGTGATATAAATGAAGAAAGTATAGATTCTGAATTAGACAAATTGAATAACACTCTGAAAAAGCTTGAAGAAGAAAATAAAACTGAAAAATTTCGAAGGCATATTGGATTTATTGAAATACATGTTACAGGTGCAAGCCTGTCCGAACAAACAACAGTGTCAGTGCCTAAGGAGCTTATAGAACTTGGCTTGGAAGACAATTTGAGAAACCGGCTTTCAGAGAAAATGCAAATTGATCTTAGTGATAAGGTCGATCTGGGTGCTCGTGATGTGAATCGCCGCGTCGATGCTTTCAAAGAGTTATTCACTCAACAATTAGGGCCGCCCCTAGGCCGTATGTTCAAAAAGTCCGAATGGAATATTATGAATTTAAAGTTAAAAGAAATTAATAAATTAGTCGATATTGCGAACGAAAAGATAACAAGAACTTTGAATGCAGCTGTCTTGAAAATGATACGGGAAATGTCAGAAAATTGGGTGAAAGCCATTGAGAAAAATCCTAATAAAGAATTACAGAAACTTTACCCAGAAGATAAAATTTATAAACTTCTTGAGAAGAACTGGGACATAAAAAAGCGTGCTACTAAAATGGAGGTCAAAATGACACAGAAAGACCTCACGAGTGAGACATTGAAAGAATATGAATCCATGATTTGTGATGCCTATCCCGAATATTTTAAAGATAAATGTAGTTAGTTGGTATATAAGGCTTAGTTTTGAAATCAGAACGTTAGGCATGTCCCCTTTTTGAAATTCACGGGTTTGTATTTGCCTACGTACTATTGTTATTGATTCATGTCGAATCCTTGGAAGCTGGCATTATGCTTCTCAGGAAAGTGCCACAATGACTTTGCCGTTGTTCTCGCCACGCATTAGCCGACAAAATGCTTCAGGGGCAGACGCAAGCCCTTCAATAATGTCCTCATGTGGTTTCAGTCTGCCATCATGGTAAAGTGGCATCACTTCCTTGAGAAACTCCTGCCGCCGATCTTCAAAATCGTAAACCACAAGTCCAAATACCTTTGCTCTTGCCCGAATCCATAATCCTGGTGGCGGTCCGGCTATGCGCTCACTACTGTTGTACTCGGAAATGAGTCCACATAGCAGCACCCGCCCGCCTTCCGCCAGCCGTTCACTGGCAACAGTAAGCATGGGACCGCCTACCAGATCGAAATAGACATCAATTCCTTGTGGACAGGCCTTGTCTAGTTCTTCTCCAAGATTTTCATCCCGGCGATTAAGGCAGGCATCAAAGCCTAGCACTTCGGTAGCCTGCCGACACTTCTGAGTCATGCCGGCGATACCGATGACCTGGCAGCCACACGCCTTGGCCAGCTGTCCGGCCACGGCACCAACACCGCCTGTGGCTGCCGGAATCACAACGGTATCTTCTGATTTGATCCGGGCCAGGCAATGCAGCCCTGCCCAGGCAGTAAGCCCTGGCATACCCAGTGTGGACAGGGCGAGGGAAGGTGCTGGAAAGTCCTTCCCCAAAAGGAACATTTCCTTGGGAGTATGGATGGAATGACTTGACCAACCACCGAAACAGCGCACCAGATCACCCGGTTTAAAACCCTCGGCTTTTGACTCCAGCACACAGCTTACTGTTTCTCCCAGCATAGGATCACCGGGTGTGATACTGCCGGAGATATGTCGGCCAGCTATCTGGCTGCGCATGTAGGGGTCCAGCGACAGATACTTCGCCTGGCATAGCACTTCCCCCTGCGAAGGACGGGGCATGGGCTGAGTTTGTAAGGCAAAGTCCTCATTGACCGGAGTCCCTTCTGGCGTGCGGGCAAGTACCACCCGTTGCATTTTATCACTCATTTTCTGCTCCCCCTCTCGGTGTCAATTCACCCATTAGTCGTCTACTGCCAAAAGTTCGACAGCAGCTTTTTGCAAGGAATTCAGGCGAGAATTCATGCCCGAAACAGCACGTTGTACTTGGACGTTGGCTGGCAGAGGTGCTGAGGTAACCCGCTCTCCATAGTCCCCAAGCAATCCGTCACTCCACAGTATGATGCGTGTCGGCATGGTTAGCCCTTGAAGCGGCTCCAGTCTTTCGTTAGCAAAGGCGGCTTGGTATGCCCGATCGTAGCTGCTGCCTGCCAACATATGATCCCGAACAATGGCATTAAGTACCGGCGCAGGGGGTGGATTGTTATTACGCCTTGCCTCAGGGCGTGTGTCATACCATGGAAAAAAGCAGGTGCTCTGTGTTGCCATTTCCCACAACTGAAACAGGTGACTGCCATCTTCCTTGGCATTCAGGTCCGGAAAATAACCATTAAGTAGCTCCTCGACTTCACTGCCCTCAAACAAGGCCACATTTTCCAGCAGCAATCCGGCGCAATGTTGCGGGTAAGCTCCGGCAAAGGCTATCGCAATTTGGGCACCAGTGGCTGACCCATAAATTATCGGACGTTCCAGTCCAAGACAGTCTAGAAAGCAAAGCAATGCTTCTATATAGGGTTTTAGTGAACGGTCTGAATCGAAGCGGGACGGCAGGGGGTCAGAGAAGCCATAACCTGGAGTATCCCAAGCGATGCAATGCATGAATTCGCCAAAGAGTGCTATCTGTGGCTCAAGAAAAGCCGATGAGAGTGGCGATGGGTGCAGCATAACCATAGCTGAACCTGTTCCATGTTCTCGATAGTGAATCTGCCAGGGCTCCCCGGAATCATTCAGATTGGCATAAGCACGTTGCATTACAGACCAAGGGATCCCGGATTCATAAGGCCCTCACTATCCACTGCTTGTTTGATGGCCTCAATCAGACGCGCAGCTCCGGGACCGAGTGCCTCATGATAACGATAACTACGACCGATTTGCAGGTGGGCTGCACCTAACCGGGAATATAACTCAATAATCTGGCTGCGCAGGTAGTGCACGTGATTGCGGGCTTCCAAATTGGCATTGCGTCTAGGCAGTCGGGCGAGATGATCAGCTTCTACAGCATCTTCGTGTAGTTCATGCAACTCATCAGGCCAAAAGAATACCGGTTCCACAACGCAGCAGTGGGTAGAGATTGTTGCCAGTAGATATCCAGTAGCGACATCCAGGGCCTCACTGCGCTCACGGTTCTGTTCAAAAAGTTGCTCAGTGGCGTTGAAGGCTTCAGCAAATTTTGAGTGTGGGAACAACCCATGAACCGGTAACCATCGTTCACCTTGCGGACCCAGCATACTGTTGAGCGGACCGAAGGGGTTAGCGCGTGTAATCTTTGGAATGCTGTTCTCGATTTCACGACCACCATGTTGTTTACAGAGTCGCCGCAACGAGTCAGCACGGCTCCTGGCACCTGCTGGTTCCAGGTCTTCAGCAATAATCTGTACCGAATAATCCACATCTTGCATAAAACGACGACCCGCCATTGCAATCCGAGCCCCTTCCTTCAATGCTACAGTCAGAGAGTCTGCCTTTTTCATTACACCGGCCAATGATTTCACATCCGAGGCCAGGCTTTGGCGTTTCATGCGCTGTGCCTGAAGGTATGGATCAAAGGCAAAACACTCAGAGGCCAGGTTAGAGCGTGCAATGTCGCTCATAGCGGCGAGGGTGGGTTCGACACTTGCAAAATCGAAGGCGAGATATTCCTGTGCTGGCAACTCGGGTATCAGGCGCAGGGTGGCTTTGGCCTTGACTCCCAAGGCACCAGTATCGGCGCAGAATAAGCCAGTCAGGTCCGGTCCAAAATGCCTGAAAAATGGACTAGCACCATTGATTGCAGCACTGCCAGTATTAACTAGTGTACCATCGGCCAGCACTACTGTGAGGGAAAGCACCGAATCCACGGCTGACCCAAACTGTCCTGATCCCCAGAAGATGGAATTTTGGGACAGGCTGCCACCTACCGTGGCACGAATGCCGGACAGGGTACCCCAATAGGGTGTACGCAACCCAGTACCCGCCAGTGCCTTATGCAAAGAATTCCAAGTACAGCCTGCTTCCACAGTAACCGTCATATCGGTAGTATTGACCTCCAGCACCCGATCAAGCAGCCCAAGATCCAGTACAGCCCAATTTTCAGATTCCGGTACCAGACCGCCGGTATAGGACATGCCGCCCCCTCGGGGAACAGAGGGGGTGCCGTTCTGATGCAGCACAGCCATGAATGCTGCAAGTTCGTTTAGCGAACCCGGGCGCAATACCACGCCCGCAGGCATCGATCGCGTGTAGACATCCTGAGCATAAAGGTTACAGGAAGTCGGGTCAGTAAGAATTTGACCTTCCTTGCAGGCTACACCAAGATTAGATAGAAGTGTGGAGTTCATACTGGGCATGTTGTTTCCAGAATCCGCAATCTCAGTCCACCATGGCTCGCAACTTCTCGTCGCGGTATGGACCCAATAACAGCAACGCCAAGGAGCAGAAAATAAATGCCCACATGGAACTGCTCAGGGCGAGGTTATAACTCCCGGTCGATTCAAAGACTCTCCCGAATACGGCAGGGCCAAAGCCGGCACCCAAGGCAAAGAAGGCATATAGCAACCCATAAATTCCGGCATAGCTGCGAATACCGAAGTACTTTGAGACCAGGTAAGCCAACAGGTCGAACTCCATGCCTGCTGCAATACCCAGCAGCAGTACTGCCATCAATGCAGAACTGTATGCGAGAGCATCGCCACTCATCACATACATGGAAATAGCTGGCAGGATAAGCAGCACGCAGGCCACAAGTGGTGCCCAGATGTGGTCAAGTAAAAATCCTCCAACCAACCTTCCAACGAAGACTGCATATCCAAGGCAACTGGCAAGGAAAACTGCATCACCAACGCTAAAGCCTTTGGCAGCCAATAATGTCTCCATGTTGGGGATGGGTCCGCCGATAGCAAAAGACAGTGGCACAAACACCACGGCTAGTAACCAGAAACGCCAGTCCAGTAATGCTTGAGCAAGTGTAAGGCCGTAGATAGTTGTGGATGCCTCGCCAGCAGTCTGCACTGCACTCAGTTGTTTCACCCGATCTGCAGACTTGGGATCGTCAATATCTCGAAACAGTAGCAATCCTATGGGCAAGGCAATTAGTAGCGGCAGTGCGCCAACGGCGACGTAAGCCAGACGCCAGCTTGCTGCATCCATCATAAAAGCTGCAAAGAGTTTAGCCAGTGCTCCCGACACACCGGTACCGATTAGTGCCACCCCCAGTGCCAAGCCGCGTTTATGATGAAACCAGTTTGATATGGCTCGGGTGAAGGTAATTGGTAGGGTACCTGCTCCGCAGAAAGCGAGAAGCACCCACAGTGTATAATAGAGAGTGAGGGAGCCATTATTCAAAGCAAAGGCCATGAAGCTCAGGGAGAAAAGAAACAGAGAGGTGAGGGCTACCCGGCGCACGCCAAGTCGATCAGAGAGAGTCCCGATGAGGGGCGAGGCGGCCATGGCAGCTACCGTAAACACGGCTAGACCAGATAGTACTTGGTCAATACCCCAGCCGAATTCGGTTGCCAGCGGACCTGCGAACACGCCAATGGTATAGAACGGCAGGGGCGACATACCGAAAGCAATGCCCAGCATGGAGGAGATGACAACGGGCCAGCCGATACGAAACTCGCCATAAGTGTTCATGCAATATCCTTTATTTTTTGATGCTGTCTGCTAGCTAATGCTTTTTCCATATCGCCATATCAGCCTAAAGCAGTATCTGTCACGACTTGTTTGTAGAATATAATGCTTTCCCATGGCTAGATCATTAGTATACAGTTTGACTGTTAGTTTACCAATTATGCAGTGACCGAAAACCTTTCATTTTCAGAAACTCGTTAAGCTTGTGCTCCAAACATAATTGTGCCTGTTTATGGTCTCTCAGGCTACAGTTATTGAGTTACGGATATATTCAAAGTCAATATCAGATTAGCTATTGGCAACAATACTAAACACTGCTTTTCTAAATTAACATGCGGTATTCAGCAGATAGCAGTATGGACGGGGTAATCGACAAGGTGATATTTTAAGCTGTCCAAATGAGAGTCAATAGAGGGCTTAAAGGCCTTACTGCTTCAAGCTCCTGAAGGCCAAAGTGCGGATAGTGGGAAGCTGATCGCCTCAAAGGACTGCTATGGTAAAGGAGTATTGTCTGCCAACTAGCCCGCAACATCCGTGCCCCATCTTTTAATTAAAATACTTCCAGTGTTCTGCCATTCAGATCGACAAACGATAAGTGCAAGAATCCTTCAGGTGTATAGCATTTGTGCTTTTCGTTTTTGTCTTGCGCCGGTTGAGACGGTAGGACTTCCCAGACTCAGTCCAAGACAACGTTAAAATAAGCCGTAGTTGGCAAGTTCGGCATGGTCTCAAATCACCATGCCCGCCAAATTCAGCACAGCAACATTATTACCCAAATGCAACACTTGCTCAAGCAGGATCTTCCAGCCGCTTGGTCCGGCTATGCCCTAGTAAACGACCATAAAAATAGGAGATTGAAGTTACAGAATAAAACGGGAGTTATATTAAGTGGCTGGCATAATGAAATTTGAAACTCCTTACCTCGATTTAGTGTTATCAATTGAGGACTCACAACAAGATATAAACCCGCCTTGCACTATCGAACGGTTCACAATCCAGCCTAGCTATTCTATTTTGCCATCTGTGATAGTTAGTCAAGGGAGCAAGAACCAACCAGTTTCAAGTTTCCTAAGACCAAAGTGCAGACAAAGGGAAGCTAATCGCATCAAAAGGTGGCTGTGAAACCTGTGCATTATCTTCGAGTTTCGCCCGCAAAAGCCATGCCCCCTTTTTTAATACAAAAACTTCCAATGTTTTAGACTTTGGATCGACGAACCAAAGGTGAGAGACTCCCTCTCGGGCATAGCACTGGCTTTTTTCGTTTTGGTTCAATCGCCGGGTTGAAGGCGAGAGCACTTCGCAAATCCAGGCAGGTGCAGTCTCGCACCATGCAACATCTGGAATATCCGGCATTGCCTCTCGTCGCCAGCCCGCCAGGTCCGGCACAACAATATCATTACCGAGATGTAACTCTGGCTCAAACAGTATCCTCCATCCACCAGGCCCGCCTAAACCTTTATTAAAAGGACCAATAAGCTCGCTATTCAAATTAGCAGTGGCTACCGCATGGGGTAAGGCCGGTCTTGGTTGTGTGTGAAGTGTGCCTGCCAGAATTTCCGCCACCATGTTAGGCGGAGCATCCAGAATATCTTGGTAAGTTGCTGGTTTCTGTTTTAGAGCTGTTGTTGGCATGGACTTCAGAATCTTTTATTAGTACGAAGATCGTATGAGGCTATAAAATTGAGGATTCACTTTGCTCCATAAAAGAGTTGTTTTAGTTGGCTGGCTTAATGAGCTTTAAAATCTCTTACTTCGACAAAGCATTAATAAAAGAAGACTCACAATAATAAATGAATCCTAACTTAAGTTGACTTATGTACCAGTCTTCACTTTCTACCATAATATTTATTTCAGTCGGTCAAAGTAACAATAACTCAATTAATTATGGATTACTAAGACCACAGTGCAGACAAAGGGAAGCTAATAGCATCGAAAGGTGGCTGTGAAACCTGTGTATTATCTTCGAGTTTCGCCCGCAAAAGCCATGCCCCCTTTTTTAATACAAAAACTTCCAATGTTTTAGACTTTGGATCGACGAACCAAAGGTGAGAGACTCCCTCTCGGGCATAGCACTGGCTTTTTTCGTTTTGGTTCAATCGCCGGGTTGAAGGCGAGAGCACTTCGCAAATCCAGGCAGGTGCAGTCTCGCACCATGCAACATCTGGAATATCCGGCATTGCCTCTCGTCGCCAGCCCGCCAAGTCCGGCACAACAACATCATTACCCAGATGTAACTCTGGCTCAATCAATATCCTCCAGCCGCCAGGTCCACCTACCCCTTTATTAAAAGGGCCGAAAAGCTCACCCCCCAAAATGTAACTGGCTGCTGCATGGGGTAATGCCGGTCTAGGTTGAGTATGAAGTGTACCTGCCAGAATTTCTGCCACCATATTAGGCGGGGCATCCAGAATATCCTGGTAACTAGCTGGCTTCTGCTTTAGGGCTGTTGTTGGCATGTAACTCTATCTGCAATTTGTGTATTGCCAAATTTTTCACGAAAAATTTATTTACCAAGTTATCAGTTGAATGTAGCATAAGCTACTTTGTAAACCAATAAAAACAGAAAGTGATAACCTGTGATTTCTCAAGTTAGCAAGCGAACAACATACTACGGAATTAACAGATTGCAGTATCCAGCACTGTAGACATTGAACTCTGCCCATTAATATGGAGTCACCCATAGGGGTTAAGAGCAAGGAGATATATCAGCCTGGCACTGACTCAAGCTCAAGCTCAAGCTTAACTTTGGCTCCACTATTCCTCTCATGATTAATGGGGCAACAAGTAAAAAGAATTTAATTGTTCCAAGCACACCAAGGCCAAAGTGTAGGTAGGGAAAAACTGGTCGCATCAAAAGGTAGTTACGATATCTATGTTTCTTCTCCCAGCTTCGGCCTACAATAGATCCCTCTCTTAATTCAAAAGTTTCCAGTGAGCCGGTCTTAGGATCGGCAAAACTTAGATTTGGTACTCTCTCGCACATAGTCCTACTGCTTTTCCTTTTGGGGCAAAAGTCAGGTGGAATTCGATGCATCTTCAATATCCTGATGATAAGTTGCAGGTTTTGCTTTAGGACTCTTCATGGCATGGTCCCCAGTCTCCGCTTTGCATTCAAAAATCGGATGAGTGCACAAAAATTCAGTAACTAATCTGCAAATCAACAGTATCAAATTTTAACTGGAAAAAATAAAGCAGAGTAATTCAGTTGGAGGAATAATGCTTGCCATGTAAGGATTTCCCTTAGAGGAATTCCTTATGAATCAGGTAATAGTTGCGGTGAGTTAACAGACTGAATCAGGTTCAGTCTTGATTTAAGTGATTCGGCAGGTGCAGGGTAGGGCAGGGATTGTCTCAAACTCCGCCGTTTTCAGGCATACTTTCAGCCTCATTCTCAAGGTAGTCGAGCAGGGCCGAGACTTCGGCAACTGTGAGTATGTTTTGGTACAGCATCCAGCTGTTTGGTACCAGAATCTCACTGTTGATAATCCAAGCAGACAGATTCTCTCTGGTCCACATCAAACTGCTTTCCTGTAAAGCCGGAGAGTAGGGGAAATCCTCATGCCGGGCGGCAGCACTTCCCACGATGCCGAAAAGATTGGGTCCAACCTTGTGCTCGGCACCCTCTGCGAGACTGTGACAGGAGGCACAGGCGGCAAAAGCCTGACTTCCATTAAGTGAAGCCGGTACCGTGGTCTCGCTTGCGATAAGCTTATTGTCTGCATCCTCCGTGGAAACTTGGAATTGATCAGCAACAGTAACTGATTCATTGACCGGTCCAGATTCGCTGCAGCTGCTTAAGGCCAAAACACCCAGATACATCAGTATGGCGATCGAGTACTGAGAGGTTTGATGGAGAAGATAATCGGCGAGGTTGATCAGGGAGCGACAATCCATCACAGTATCACCCGCAAAGCTTCCAGTGCAGCCCGTTCACCGGATTCCATGGCACCTTCCATACCCGGGTTGGCACGGGCAAGATGTTCTCCGGCAAAAAAGATATTGCCAACGGGGGTTTGCAGTGCGTCCAAATAACGTCCGATTTGACCCGGAGCCCAGACTGCCCAACTGCCTCCGGCAAAGGGATCATCGGCCCAACGAACTACCGCTGAAACGCTGAGACTGCCTGCAGCCTCTGGCAACAAGGTTTCCACTTGCCGCCGCACTTGTTCTCCAGCTTCCTCGGTGCTGAGATCTCTCAGCTTATCGCAATCGTCGCCATTAATCCACACAGTCAGATTGCCAGGCTCACCGTCAGTACCTTCACGGAGAAAAAGCCGACCCACCGGTCCGTCGGTCCACCAGGATCCGGGAACTTGTTCACTGGTATAGGGCGTGTCAACCAGCAAATGCACTTGAGTGACCTTGTTATATTCGATTTGATCAATGCCCTCACGTTGCAGGTCTGAAAGTGGCGGTAATTCGAGCCGACGCAGGGCGGGAATGGGTAGTGCCAGAATCAGGGCATCAGCCTCGTAGCTCTGGCCATTGCTGTCTTCCAAACGCAAACCCTCGGAAACAGTCCGAACACTCGTGATGTCAACTCCTCTCTTAACACGATCGCCAAGGGCAGAAGCCAATGCTTCAGGCAGGCGACTATTGCCACCTTCTGCTTCCAGAGGGGGCTGTCCCATGGCAGCACCGCGGGCAAAATTACTACCAACTCGCAGAAAGGACACCATGGAGGTATCACCGATCCGGTTGCCATAGCTATTATTGGCATCAATTAATGCAATGGCTGCATCATCAAAACCCAGTTCGCGCAAATAGGCATCAGCTGGTACATCCAAATTGGCAAAAACCGGATTTTGCCAGTCGGTGGATGCCCGGAGAGGGTTGTCGCGCAAGGCGGCACCGAGAAGAGCCGATGGCGACAGACGACGCAACGGGCCACTGAGCGGATTGGCGGGACTATTTTCCCATTCTGCTGCCAGAATGCGCTGCCCACCAATAGCAAAACCTGTTGCGCCCCCGCGTGGAACCGGGTGCAGGGCTACATTGCCAGCACGTGCTGAATCAATTACTCGTCCGTAGCTTGAGCCAAGCACATTGGCCCCGGCTTCAGGATGTCCGCTAACCGAATCCAGTGTGTAGACGCGACCACCCACTCGCTGCCTCGCCTCCAGTACAATCACGTCTACCCCTTGAGCTGAAAGCACTCTGGCTGCTGCCAGACCTGCCAGACCTGCCCCTACCACGATGATGCGCCGATCCTCAAGCCTACCTAGAGCAACAGGAGGCAACAGAGGTACGAGGGACAGTGTTGCGATGCTCTGAAGTAGTGTCCTTCGCTGCTTGTTGACGGAGATGGTGCTCATATCTGGTTGTCAGCCTTAGCCAAAAATTAGAATGGTGACTATTTTAGAATCGATAGATGAATTCAACTCCGTATTGACGCTCCCTGCGTAAGGCACCGAAAAAGGCTCTTGGTGATCCAGTATCAGCCCCCGGGATTCCGGGGTTGCCTGTCCTGGCACTTGGAATAGCTGTGTTGACGGAGGCGAAGCTGAAGATTGGAGTCTGCAGCCAGCGGGTAATCATGGGCGGGGCATCTTCATTAGTCAGATTGCGTCCAATCGCTGCCAGTGTCCAGTTTTCGCCATTTAGACCAAAGCGTGTGCCCACCACTCTTGCCTGTGGGGCAAATGCCAGATTGTGAACCTGAGTGGGTTTTTCGCTCTCATAGGTAAAATCGGCGTTGAAGAAAAATTCCAGACCATTCGAGATGGATGCAGTGTAGTTAATGTAGGTGGAGAACTGATTCTCGGAAGACAGCGGGAACTGGTTGCCCACAATAGAGCAATCACCTCTGCCATTAGGATTCAGTGAACTAGAGGCATCACCTCTCCAGCGACCACCGCCGGAGGTGAGCGTCCACTGAAATTCGTCACAGCCCTCGGTAAACTCGGTATCTGCCAGCGCATAGTTAGCACCAACCAGCAGATTTTCCGATACATAGTAGGTCAAATCTAGTTCCACTCCGAATATCTCCCCGGCACCCTGGTTGGTGACAATGGAGGTGAGGTTCTGGGTGCCAGGTACTTCAACAGGTGTGGTTAGCTGCACATCGGTGACATCATTGAAAAATAACGCCGCATTGGCCATGACCCGACCATCCATCAGGGTTGACTTAATGCCGAATTCAACGTTGGTCGCCTCCTCCTGTTTGTAGGTTTCGGCCATTACGCGTGTTCCGGACGCACCATTGAAGCCACCGGGCTTGACCCCCGTTGCAAAGGTTCCGTATAGCATCACATCATCTGACCATTGGTAATTGAGTGTCAGGCGGGGGCTTGTACTGTCCCATGTATCATTGCCGCTAAACGTGTTGACACCCATGGGATTGACCTCGTCTAGTTTCTTGGTTTCCTCCATGTAGCGAATTTCGGCACTGCCGGTCAGTCGGTCGCTAAAATCGTAGGTCAGTGAGCCGAAGACGGCTAAATTTTCCAGAGTCTGGTTATTTTCAAGTATATTGGGGCCAGTGAAGGTGATATCACTGCCCTCAGTGTCTTGATTGAAGTAGAAAGCACCCACCATCCAACGAAAAGCTTCATCTTGGGGCGAATCAAAACGCACTTCCACTGAGTAATCCTCACGTTCCGCTTGTGCGGTATTGGCAAATAATCCCTCTTCTGCCGGCGGATTTCCTCTAAACTTAAAATTCACCGAAGAATGATCTGAATCCGAACCAGTGCTCAGGTCTTCATGACGGTAGGCACTGGAAAGTGTCAGAGCATAGCCATTGTCGAGTTCGTACTCCAGCAACAGAGATCCAAGATTGATCTCGCGGAGCACCCCATCGAAAGCCGTGCCATCGGTTCGGTCGTAGGGATTGCCAAAAAAGGTAGCACGCACTGGTACACCTGGCACCAGAATGGTATCGCCTACTGAATCTTCGTCATTCAGTGCAATAGTTCCTGGCTGGACATCACCGCAAAAGTACTGATTCTGGTTACTGCTGCCACTTAGCGGCCATGAACTGAGGGAACGTAAGCCAGGGAAGCAGTTGTTTTCCGTTGAATTTTGCAGAAACAGCGCGCGGGTGCCGTCGTCATCTTCCTGGGCCATGCCGCGAACGCGGACCCGCAATTGCTCATTGGGTGTCCACTCCAGCATGCCGGAAATGGAATCGGTGGATTCATTACCGATGGTCTGCTGTGTTACGGTATTGGTCCACTGGCCATCAAAGTCATAACTGCGCAGGGACACACTGCCACCGAGGACGCCCGGGATAATTGGTCCGCTGATGGATGCGCGGATGTCCCGTTCACCATCCTGGGCAAACAGTGTCCTGATGTCGCTACTGAACTCGTCCGTGGGAGATTTGGTGGTGAAGTTGATCGCGCCGGCATAGGAGTTTCGGCCATACAGAGCACTCTGGGGGCCCTTGATGACCTCTACCCGCTCCAAATCATTGAGATTCAGTCCCTGCAGGTCTCCTGGGTAGTACACACCATCAATGAAGTAGGCAGCACCGGATTCAACACCAAACTGTACACCGGCCAGTACATTGCCCATACCGCGTACAACTGGTCGTTCCGTGGCCCGTCCAAATGCTTTGGAAAAGCTCAGACCCGGCGCAAAGCGTGCTACATCATCAATCGATTGCAGACCCCGCTGTTCAATAGCCTCGGCATCAACCACGGCAACAGCAACCGGGACTTCCTGCAGACTTTCTTGGCGCCGGCGTGCGGTTACCATAATTTGCTCAATGACCATCGTCGATTCCTGCGCCAGCACTGGAGCAGGGGCGATGAGGCCAGCGGCGAGAGTCGCGGTAGCGATGGCGGAAACTAATGGTTTGCGGGTAAACACGGAGTCGGAACCCCTCACTGACAGATATTTGCTGTTCATTCGGAATCTCCCTTAATTATTGTGTGCTAGGTCTCTTTACGGAATTGTTTAAGCGAAAGAATTTAGACCCTATCCGCTAGAAATTTATCCTAGCATATGTTATAAAGCTATATCAATAGGTTTTTTACCAATAAAAATCTACCAGTTAACATAATCCGGTATCGGCATTTCCTCAAAAACCATCACTTCGAATTCTGAGGCATCCTGCCGCAGAGCCTTAATTTCTTCGTACTCTGGCGAGTTCCACATGTTTCGGGCGGCCTCCAGACATGGAAAGCGGGCCAGAACTACGCCACGACCCTCTGGTGGTTCTCCCTCAAATTTGTCGATGGCAGGACTCAGGGCAAGATAATAACCCTGGTTTGCTGGGTACAAACCGCTCTCAGCCAAAGCTCCAATGTAGCCACCGAAGGCGGCACGATCGAATATCTCGCCATGGACCAGCATCAAAACTGGCTTTGTGCATGAGTTTTCTCCCTGGCGCTTAAATCGGTAGGGCTCGGCCACTTGTCCCCAGACTTGTTCTCCAGAGCTGGCGAATCCACGGTCCCAGTTCTGCATGCCTTGCTCTGTGACAACAGTGCGAGCCACCAAGTAACTCGCGCCCTGAAAACTATTGGGGCAGTTATGACCCACTGTGCCACCTTCAAAGCGATATGAACCCGTTCTTGCCAGATTGATTGAGCAGGCACGTGGATCACCCAGATCGCCTGGATTGAGTTCCTCCAGTGGGTTTTCATTCTGCCAAGCACCCATAAGGCTCTGCGCATCGGGTACTTCATAGCTGTTGGATGTAATACCACCATCTTCACCGAGGCTGTAGCGGTTTATGCGCTGACTGAAAGGCAATTCCGAATCTTCCTGATAGATTTCAGTGTAGGTCCAGCGGCTATTGTCCTCACCCAGATTTGACCAGATTTCCGTGGTATGCCAGATTACAAGGTCAAAGCGCGCATCACTTGCTGCCTGGGCCGAGGTATCAAAACTTCCGGTCGCCAGGGCAAGATAGTCATCAAGATTGTCAGCGCGAGTACCGGAACTGACTATCAATATCATGCCTACCAGCAGTGCGGCTCTCAAACTTCGAAGGCCAAGACCGAATTCCTGTAGTAATGAGGAACCAGCGGTGCGGGGAGTGTGCATTGTCATGGCAGTATTCTCCTGTTTATGATAGAAATAAGACTATAACCCAGATATCCCCAACCTTTCTTGTACTAATAAGGAGTTTCCAATGTTGATCCACACCCTTTTGTACCGTCCGTTTTTTGCTCTGGGCCTGATGCTTTTTTCCGTTGCTCTTTCATTGCCGTTGCAGGCCAATCCTGTGCCGGAAGCAGATCGGGTGCCTCTTGATTTACGCCGCACAACGCTGATTGTGGAGGATGTGGATCGTTCTCTCGCTCTCTATCACGAAGTTCTGGGTTTGACCAAAACTTACGATAATATGGTACGTACCCCACGAGAAGCTAAAACCGATGCGGAAGCAGAAATTTCAAGGCGACTGGTTTTTCTGCAGGCTAATGATGACTTTATTGGCGTACTGGGTTTATTGGAGTACCGCAAACCCCGACAGGAGCGGACTTTTACCTATGAACCGTTTGCGCTGGGTAGCATTGCCATGGTGATTAATGTGGAGGATCTTGAGTCGCTTTGGGAAGATATAGCAGCTGTACCCGGTGTCGAGGTCCTTAGTGAACCTTTTCTGGTCAGTTATCCATCCTATGATGGAGAATCCATCATCAATGTAATGCAGAGTGAAATTCGTGACCCCGATGGATTCGTAATAGAGATTAATCAGTTACTCACTGATATCCGTTAACTCGTTTTACCCAAGACCGCTCAGGGGCAACCCTGAGCACTTGTTGCCCTCTGTTAGAAGTAAAAGCTATTCCGCAAAGCATGGTGGTTGCACGGAAATTCTGGCTGAATCTGTACTGAAATATTTGCTGTGTGCTTTTGGATAACAGTTGTTCATATATTGGGCCATGATTGCAAGCCATTGTGAGCACAGCACAAACTTTCCCTTTTGACCTGCAACAGAACCTGCTAAGGAGACGACAGCCCTAAAATGGTTTGGTTGCACCAATGAAAGCTATGCTCAGGATTGTAATCCAGTAGAGATAAGCAATGCTGCGTCCAAAGCGGATGGATTTTTCCAGTCTGTCTTCTACCTCAGGATTCTCGCCTTGGGCCAGAATCCTGAACATTACCGTCCACTCACGCATAATGAAGCGCAGCAATAAGCCGATAATCAGTGCCCCGCTGAACAAAAGGATCTTGGTGCTAAACCACTTTTGCCCAAGTCCGGCATTAAATGGTCCATAACCAAGCAGAGAGGCGATGCTGGCAATAACAATCGCAGGTATGATGATGTAGCGAATGCGTTCATCCCAAACAGTTAGTGAGAGCCCGGTATCCGTTTCTCGCTTGAAAAAGGCCGACCAGCACAAGGCAAGCCACAGTCCAAAAAAGATCCATACGCCGTAGATTGCCGCTCCGCCAAAGGGCTGAACGCCCCAGTAAAAGCCCATGTGCCAGCCCAGTGGAAACAGGAGCAAAATACCGGTTCTCGCCAAGATATCAATGCGGTAGGCAGTTTCCATATGCCTCCGCCTTTCCTCCATGGGCAGCGAGCGATTAACAACATTATAGGAAGTCTGAAAAACTCCCCATTCACCACCTAGCCAATACACCATGGCCACAATATGGCCCCATTTAAGGACCGCTAGAGTCGATAGCATGATCTAGTCTCCAATTAATGTTGTGAACAGAGCTTTTACTTTAACAGCCTGAAGGATGTCGATATTATCAAAAGTCAAAAACCACGCCATTCCTAGTCTACTTCTGCCAGCCGTCGTAGAGCCTCCATATCCAGAATTTCCACCTGATTGCCTTGCCGAGTTGCAATAACCCCTTCGGACCGGAGCCTGGAAAAGGCCCGACTGGTGGTTTCCAGAGTCAGCCCTAGATAGTCGCCAATATCCGCACGTCGCATGGGAAGTTCCAGCTCTCGCTGGGGGTACCTGGCCTCCGGTAACCGCTGCCATAACTGCCAAAGCAGGAAGGCAAGTCGGGCATGGGCTCGCTTTTGTCCTATGGCAAACAAATGATCGATGACACGCAACAGAATTTGGCTGCTGATGCGTCCGAGGTTGTCTTTCAAAATCGGCAGTTCTTCCACTAACTGAAAAAACCGACTTGCTGGAAAGCGCAGAATAGTGCTGGGAGTGAGGGTATAGGCGGAGTAGAGAAAGCTTTGACCGGCACTGATACCAAGGTAATCACCGCACTGTAGAAATGCCAGCACTTGGCGGCGGCCATCACTTCCGCTGCGCTCAACCAACTGATAACCATTTATTGGCAGGTAGACCGCGTCGGCTACACCACCCTGGGCCAAAATCTCCCGGTTAGCACCCAACGTGCGCATCTGTGCTATTGTCAGCAGGGTTTCTAGATTTTCGGAGCTGAGATTGGCGCACAGATCACTTTGTAAAATTGTCTCCTGAGCTTGTGCCTTTGCACTCTCCACTATTGGAACCATCCAGTGTTAGGAATTATCATTATCAGTTGAGTTATATGTTCAATTAATATTATTATACATTACAGGTCAATTGCTCTTCTTCGTGACCATGGGCAAAAGGAGTCATTATGAAACTATCGAACTTGACACATCTGTGTGTAGGCTTGTTGCTTGTGATTTTTACTGCTGGTGCCTATGCCCAGATAGACATCAACTCCCGTGAGGGAGTGGTGGCCATTAATCGCAAGATCCAGTGCTCCACTGAAGACAATGCTGAGACAACCTTTGTCTGGCACGGACGGGCCTGGGCCCGTCGCACTGGTGAGTCAGACAAACTTCTGTTTGGCCTGCTGGGAATGAATGTTCGTCAGTGTGTTACCGTGACTAACGATGCTGGTGAAGATGGCTATCGTCAGGTCTCGCGGGAGATCATGCTCTATCTCGATCCTGTCAGCGGCGAAATCCTGCGAAAGTGGGATAATCCGTACACAGGTCAAACCGTTGACGTAATTCATGTGGCCAACGATCCGGTTAACAGTCGCGGTGCCAATTTCGGATATGGTCGAGATGGTAACGTAGCCCAACTGCCCATAAGGATGGTTGGGGATTACTGGCAGATGAATGTTGAGGTGCCACTCTTCTATCACAATGTGTTGGCAGGGGACTATCAACGCTATGTGGGTGGTACCTATCATGCCACCGAGATGTTCAATTTTTATGGTAATGCAGAAGAGTTGCTGGATGAGGGCACTGCGCTGGTGAATCCAGGTGTCTCTTGGGTGCGCTTGTCTCAGTGGTTGCCATGGATGGAGATGAATGGTCGGGAGGGGGTTATGTACTTTAATGCACAAGGGGCAAAACTCGCCACTTGGGAAGACCTGCCGGCGATGATGAAAAATGAAATTGATACCTACTATCCCGAATATCGGAATGCACCTCCGGGTGACGATGATCGTCCCAATGAGACATCATGGACTTTTTTCAAGAAGATTTTTGACGAACGGGCTACTGAGTCTGTCGGCAATAGCGGCGGTTCGTAACCATCATGGCAGCTTATTTGATTGTCCTTGCCAAAATTCATGACCGGGACAAGTTTTTAAGTGGTTATGCCGTTGAGGCAGCCAAGCTGGTCGAGAAGATGGGAGGACAGTACCTGTTTCGTGGGTCCGGAGCCATTAGCCTGGAAGGCAGTCTCGGTGATGATTATTCGGCAGTAATTTCGACTTGGCCCGACCGTGCAGCGGCAGAGGCCTTTTGGCACTCGCCGGAGTACCGGGAAGCCGCCAAGTTACGCGAGGGTATCTGCGAGGTGGAAGTGCAACTTATTGAGGGTGAGTTGACGCTTCCCAACAGCGGCGAGCAGACCTGAGGCAGTCTTGAGCCAGCAGCACCGCAACAACCGATTGATTCAACTCGCCACCTGGGAGGGTTGGCAGAGATTATTTTCTGCGACTACCCTGAAGGCACCCATATAACCTGTCAGGGAGAGAGGTCATGAACCAGCAATCTCCTGAGGCCTATCAGGCCCTTGCCTTGCAAATGAGATGCCCGGCGATTAATCGGCTGTCTGTCGATGAGGCCCGTGGTAGCATGCTCCAAACTATTGCTCATGCCATGAAGTTGATTGCGGGTAGCTGCGGCTTTCTCCGCAGCTTTACCGGACGCAGCACACTTCTTGTGGTTCTACCCGAGTACTTTCTGAGCGGTTTTCCACTGGTGGAGAACATTGAAAGCTGGCAGGCCAAGGGTTGCGTGGCCATGGTTGGGCCAGAATACGAGGCATTGAGCACCATCGCCCAATCCATGCGTATCTTCTTGTCAGGCAACCTGTACGAGCTTGATGCAAACTTTCCCGAACTGTATTTCCAGACCAGTTTCATCATTGATCCTAGTGGAGAGGTGGTTCTGCGTTATCGGCGGCTCTTATCGATGTTCGCTCCGACACCACATGATGTCCTTGATGCCTCTATTGATCACGATGGGAGAGAGGCCCTGTGTCCAGTGGCAGAAACTGCTATAGGACGTCTGGCCTGCGTGGCTTCGGAAGAAATTCTGTATCCCGAAATTGCACGTGCTCATGTTCTGCGCGGTGCTGAGGTGCTTTGTCATTCCTCAAGTGAGGTGGGTAGTCCGCAAAGCACGCCAAAAAACATTGCTAAACAGGCACGTGCCTATGAGAATATGGTCTATGTGGTGTCGGCTAACAGTGCCGGTATTAGCGGTACACCATTTCCCGAAGCTTCCACCGACGGTCATTCCCAAGTTGTGGACTATAGTGGTCATGTACTCGGTGAAGCCTCGCCAGGCGAGAGCATGTGCGGTAACGGCGAGATTGACCTAGGTGCCCTACGCCGGGCCCGCCGTCAGCCTGGCATGACCAATACTCTGGCCCGCCAGCGTCTGGAATTGTTCCGGGAGGTTTATGGGAATCAGTCAGTGTATCCGGCCAACTCCCTGGATGGTGTCAGCGAACCTAAACGAGCGCACTTCAACACCACCCTTACTCACACCATTGAAGCTTTAGCAGAAAAAGGGATAATTTAGGCTCGAACCGAAGTGATTTCCGGTCTCAGCTTTTGCCCAAATCTGAGGAGACCTGCTCCAGCGATTTTTCTGGTCCGGACTTGGTGGTCTGTTCCAGAGATTCCTTCTCTTGCTGCAGGATGCGCAGTACCCGGGAAATGTATTCCTGCTGCATCAGACCTCTTTGCCGTGCCTCAGTTGTATCCGGATGGAAGCTTTCAATAGCTTCACGGTTAAGCGTTCCATTCTTCTCAAGCAAACGCTCCAAAGTATCCAACCTTTGCCGGGTAACCGCCAGTTCCCCCACCACAGCCATGAGGATAGCCATGAGACGTTCTGATTCTTCAAGATTGAAGAACTGGGGGCGTTTGCCCTTGGCCTTGCGACCAGCCTCAGCAATGTGGTCGATATCCAGCGGCGAATCGGGATTGCTCATGTGGATTGCTCTGTTTGCTCAGCGGCCACATAAACATGCCAAGTGGGTTTGCGGCCATAATCCTCAGCCTCATCATTGGCCGCACTGGGGAAAATGCTTTCATCCACCACAGCAGCTATTTCAACACTGGTCATCTGACTCCGATCAAAGCCCACTTTGACCATTTCTTCATATAAGTCCATGTCATGCATAGCACCCCAGAAAGGCTCGTTGTTGTTGAAGGTGTCCCAATCTCGCATGAACTTCTCAAATAGAGGCATACTCTGATCATACTGAGGTTGCTCAACATGCAGCACCCTACCACCAATGGCCAGTAATCGATGCGTCTCGCCAAGAATTCGCGGCAGGGCCTTGGAAGAGGTTTCATGCAGAAACATGCAGCTGATTATGAGGTCGAAGCTACCATCCTCAAACTGCTCAAGATTCTCTGCATTGGCCTGAACGAAAGTGATGTTGTTGACGCCAAGCGATCGAGCTCGGGCATGAGCATAGCGCAAGACCGGAGCAGCCACATCAATTGCCACGATTTCAGATTCCGGGAAAGCTTGGGCGAGCGGCACAATGTTATGGCCCACGGTGCAGCCTATATCGAGAATACGTTTGGGTTGGTAATCTTCTTGCTTATTCTGCAGCCACTGAACAATAGCCTGACCACCACCATCGCTGTAGCGACCCAGCATGCCGCCAGTGGTTGCAAACAAGCCACAGTCGTAATTGGCACCAGCTGATACATCACCTTCGGTCAGCTCAGTGTAATAACAGCCCGGCATGCAGTGTATGTCTACTGCTGACACGTAATGAGGCACGGTCAGGGATGGGTCAAGCTGCAATTGTTCATCGTTATCATTGAGCGTTCGGGCCCGACTGTTGATGTCGTTGATTTGGCGAAGAACCAGACTGCGACCAGCTTGCTGACGCATCTCCATGCTGTTGCGGCGCATGGAACTCCAAGTCTGATAGTAGCCATCAGATTTCATGCACTCGCGCATTTCCTTTAGAGTTTGTGGTTCATGACCTTGCTCGGCTGAGAACTTTTTCACAGCCCGAGCTTCAAAGGCACTTGCCACTCCTGGCAGCACTTGTCTGCTCAGATGGCCATTTAGACTGGCCAGAAAATTAAAGCGGGCCCGTTCATCATGATTGGCTTTGGGGAAAACACCATGTTGACCTACTTCATTATAATCGGGTGGAACCTGACGATCGTCCATTGAAAACTCCTTGGAATGCTTTGTTACGCCTGTAAATTTTTGGTGAAATTTGAATAGGTGACAATATTTAATGTATCGTAACGGTTGTCGATACTAGTCAGAACATATGGCCTATGAGTAGTCAGATTGAATCAAACATTGCTTTATGTCTATTGTTCCATTGTGTTTGCCCAATCGAGTTGCCTGTAGAATTTTCGGTTGCTTAATTTTGCAAGACTATTTCGACTTAAACCAGTATCAAACAATAACTCTAAACCCATCAATATACCACACATAACTCCGGGTTATTTAATTAGAACCTTTCGTAAACTTTTAGTTTAGTTGGACGAAAAGAAAACCATGAATTCCCAATAATCGGAGTGTATTCATGGGCAAAGCAAATTTAAAGTGCTATCTTAGCACATCAGGGCTGATGCGGAGTGTAAGAAATAGTTTCCAGAAAATCTCTGGCCCGGTGAAGGGCCGTCAATGGGCATTGTCGGATGTTCTGATGTCTGGTTGAATGTTTCTGCTACTGACACTGATGCCAATGTGTTTATCGGGTGGCTGGTGACCGCAGTCAACCAGGCTGACGCAGATTAAAATCCGGCACTGCTTGCGGCCCAGGATTTATGCTGCTGCAAATGCAGAGAAACCGCATCGGC
>JAPORB010000053.1 GCA_026710425.1 Gammaproteobacteria bacterium | reverse complement strand
GATACCGGGACGAACCCGAATAACACCATCGCTGACTACACGGTCTCCCGGGTCCAGGCCATCACGGATTTCCACTTGACCCTCCCTGCGCCGTCCTAACTCAACTTGCTTGCGCAGTACTTTATTGTCGGCATCAACTCTATAGACAAATTGGATGCCCTGTGAGGCGATTACGGCACTTTCCGGGACCACCATGACAGACTCTTCGTTCAGTGCCAGACTCACTGTCATCAGCATACCGGGACGTAATAACAGCTCGTTGTTGTTGATCTGGGCACGAACCGCAACACCCCGTGTGACTGGATCGATGCGCGAACCGACCACTGTAATCTCGGCCTCAAAATCCCGTTCTTCGTAGACGATGCTTTTGGCCTTGATGGTCTGTCCAACTGCGATATCAGCCAAATAGATTTCCGGTATACTGAAATCTAGTTTGATCTTTGACACATCATCCAGCGTCGTGATTACTGATCCGGGTGTCAGAAGACTGCCTTCGCTGACGTTGCGAAAACCAAGATATCCGGAGAAGGGTGCTCGTACCAGTCGATCATCCATATCCACCAGTACGCCCTTAAGTCTAGCCTTGGCAGTTTCCAGTGCAGTGCGTGCCTGATCAAATTCATTGTCAGCAACGAGGTTATTGGCAGACAAGTTTTCCAGTCGGTCTAGCTGCCTTTTGGCGTCGTCCACATTGGCCTGTGCCTCCGCTAGGCGGCTGGCTTCGGCTGTGCTGGTTAACTCTACCAATATATCACCGCGCTCAACAAACTCACCATCTTCAAAAGCCACGCGTGAAATGGTTTCTGAGACTGCAGCAGTAAGATTAACCGATTCGTTGGCTACTGTGGTCCCCACCGATTCCAGGTCATCGGCAATGACCTTGACCACAACTTTCGTAAGACCAACCAGAGGGGCATTATTGCCGTATCCACGGCGAAAATCATTCCTGACCTGTTCTTCCGTGGCCTTGGCATAGACCAGATAACTGAGCACGCAAGTACCAATTATTGACAGAATCAAAATGGGATGTCGGATTACGAATGTCACCCTGGTCCCCCTGAAAGTATATTTATTCGGCATGACCAGTATACCGAGATGAATCGCGCTAATACTCTGCTTTTCTGATTATTGAAGATACGAGGAATGATTACCTTTGGATCAGCTGGAATGTGCTGTTGTGACTCATTAAAAGCTTCCGGTGAGTAGATCCTGGATCCAGATAGAGCAGGTTTGATTTCTTGCTAGTGCGTAGTTTGAGTCAGCTTCTCATTTCAAGTAATTTAGGGTGAAAAAATCACATAAGTGATGGCCATAGGGTTTTAGGCTCGATAGCGTTGGTTTGGACATTACCATCATGTTCCTTCAGCTAATAATCAATACAGCCGCTTAGCATAGGAGCCTGAACTTTGATCCATTGCAGAGTGAATGATCAGAATTGGTCTTTGAACCTGCATGCTGTGATTTATGATAATTGGCAGAGATATTTTTCAGGTACTTCCAGATTTTGGTGCCTTTATCTGAGCAGTAACTGGAATCATAGTTAGGGTGAGATTCACAGTTTAGTGAGGGTATTTTAAGGCATAAGTTCAGTCGGCAGATGATTTTTAACTGATATCTTACACTTTAATGTTGATGGAGTCAGTATATCTTTCTTTGATTATTGTCTAGCCTTGGTGGCAATGTTTATAGTTCCTTTTGCGTCTGGGCTATGTGCTGCACTGGCGACCTGGTCCAGCGCAGTGTTGACCGAGTTAACTCCACAGCAGTTGAACCAGCCTGTCGCATTGTGGAGTTTGTCCAGTCCCAAAAGATCCTATGCATAATTTGACTTAGGCAGAATGATCTGAGTGTATTATAAGAGCTTTCAATGAGCAGCAAGCCGTTTTCAACCAAAGACAGTTATCCGCAATTTCGTTAGTTTTTTGCTGATAATACAGGTTGCATTCACCTCCATTGATCATTTAAGCAACTATTGGAATAATCAGATCTTTTAACTTATTGGATCTATGTTCCAACTTGCAATTCATGAGAGAATTCACTTCAAACAAAATTTATCTGCACATGCATTATGAGACTTAATGATAAATCACTTTTGAAGAATACCTGCTATATCAACTGTGAATGGATTACTGACAGTGAGAGCAAATTCAATGTGATCAATCCTGCCAATGGTTGCGTGGTTGCAAGCGTTACCAACGCTGGTTTTCAAGAAACGGAAACTGTTGTGCAGGTTGCCGACAACGCATTTAAGACTTGGCGTGATACCCCGGCCAAACAACGAGGTGTATTGTTGCGGCGCTGGTATGAACTGATTATGGACACCGCTGATGACCTCGGTACGATCATAACAATGGAGCAGGGAAAGCCATTGCAAGAGGCTATCAGTGAGGTCAGCTATGGTGCGTCTTTCATTGAATATTATGCCGAGGAAGGGAAAAGAGTTGCTGGTGACACCCTTCCTACCATTGCCGCAGACCGTCGCTTGCTAACTTATAAACAGGCAGTGGGTGTTGTCGGCTGTATTACTCCATGGAATTTTCCCATTGCCATGATTACGCGAAAGGCG
>JAPORB010000255.1 GCA_026710425.1 Gammaproteobacteria bacterium | reverse complement strand
AATCCTATTTGACCGGTCTGTAAAATACAGACTGATGGAAAGCTGTGGCTGTCTTCAGCCGAATTGCGAAATTGTTGTATGCTTTTTGTTCGTTTTTGTCGATTTGACTCAAATATCCCATTATATAACAAATGTTCTAAAATAATTTTGTTGCCCTGCGCCACAACTCTTCAAAAAAAATGCGGTTTTCATGCATACACTATATACAACCACTCTGTATAAAGATAGCATCTTAGTTTTAGAGGCATTTGCGCTATGGCTAAAAAGTACTAATTCCCACCAACTTGTGTTCAATTTCCCACTCCCGCAATACAATCAGTCATAATTTGGTTTCTGGATCCTACCTGAAGATAATTTTTGGGCATTTTGGCTTGGGGTGGAATTTCTTCAAAAACAAAGAATATGCCGAAAAACAGGCAATAATGATCATTTTTTGGGGTAAAGCTCTTTTAATTATACCCTTTGACCCATATAAATCAAGGGTTTCAGAACAACGCAACTGCCTCTTTTAGGGTATTGGCTTCTACTAAACTACCACTCATACTTACTTTTTTGGGCTCAGGAATTTTGCCTCTTCGGTTAACATCAAACCATCAAAAGTAGGTGAATAAATTATGTGGAAGTATCTCTAACGTCTGTAGTTTTGAATATCGCGAAACAGGCCACTGACAATCTTAACGGAAGTTCAACATATAGCGAAAAATCTGCTTAAAAATCAATCAGATAAAAATCCAAGTGGCACTACAAAGTTGATTAATACCGAAATCGGCTAGATCAGAGGGAGGGGGTAAGGACGCGCCACCCGCCGGGCGGCTGTGAGGTCACCACTTCATCTCTTGGATCTTGCTAAGGAGTACTGCGCCTAGCAAGTGAAAGGCTTTGCGCATCCTCATCCGTTCAGAGTTACTCGCTTCGCTCGCTCACTCAGCTGCGGATTCCGGTGAGTCATTGGGTATAAATCCAAATCATTATTGGACACATAGCCAGTTTAAAAGCGTTAGGCCAGCACAACGAAAGGACTTTCAATTCTTTCGCTACCAAATACCGCCAGATTTCAGAGACACGCAGAACGAATCTATACGCAGTTAAAAAACTAACTCAACTCGATGCGAAGGGTTTTCCCGATAGCACGAGCTGCATTATCCAGCGTATGTAGAGTGATTGAGGTGTTTTCAGGATCGAGCAGCCGATCCAGGGCAGAACGGCTGGTGTCCATGATTTTGGCCATCTTGGTTTTAGAGATGTCTTCGGCTTCCATCTTCTGGGCAATTTCCCAGGCAATTACGCGCTTGATGGCCACCGCATTAACCTCGGCCAGTTCACCCGTGTCTTGCAACAGATCATTCAGGGATGAACCGACATGCTGTCGTTTAGCCATTTTCCACCTCTTTCTTACGCTTCTTGGCCAAGTCTAAATCAGGCTTGGGTATTTTCTGCGATTTCTTGATAAAGCTGTGTAATAACACCATCTTGCCATCATGGAAGCAGAACAAAACCCTAGCGATACGCTTATCGGTCAAATTGGTTCTAACCTCATACAAGCCATCCTTCATGGGACGACATACGGGCATACCTACCGGCCAGCCGAACTCTACCATTTTAATGTCCGCACCTATGGACTTCCTATCTTCTACAGCACAGGCCAGCAGCCATTCCCGCACCGGCTCTCTGCCGAAGTCAGAGCGATAGAACACCGCAGGGAATTTTTTCCTGCCTTTATCCATCAAAACAAATAGTACCAATTTTGGTGCACACTAGCAAACATAGCCTATCCCCACGATTATTGTGTATAAGTAACTCAGCTAGAGCCGATTCATTCCCCAATCTTATCCAGCAACCACTTATGTATATGGTTTGCTTATTTATCGCACCAAAAGGCTTACCTTAGCAGCCCAGTGAGCTGGTTGCTAGAGGTTACGGTCAGTTTATCGAAGTACCCACCATGCAAACCATGGAGAATCTAGCAATAGATATGGAGCTATCAACCCGCTAGGCTGCAACACTGTTGTCATTGTCACCCATGACACTTAAAAAGTGTCGTTGTACTTACGAACAGCCCGAATTGCCCCGGTATAAACGCTTTGGCAAAGTCTTTTATATGGAATCAGAAGTGCTCAGATTCAAAGAGCAATCAACGCTATCCAGTCAAAAAGACATGCTCATCTAAGCAAATCGATCACGGTAGGAAATCGGGTTGCCCCGATCCCCCCGTACAGACCCCGGACGTGCACGGTAATGTATCCGGCTCCTGCCTTGGGTCTAGACGACAAGTCGTTGACTTGGCCACGGGTGACGAATGGAGGGCTTGGGCCAGAAACGATTTACGAGACCCTGTACTGTTGCCCATTTCGTACGGTCGAACTGCGACCGCTTTCGCAATGTTCTTAGCAGGTATCTTTTAATCGCAAAGCAGAATGCCTCAAGGACTTTAGACTATCAGCTCCCCATGCATAACACTGGCCTTTTTCTACTCATACTTCCACTCCTCTGATTTTGATTGTGCGATTTTGTAAGCTCTGATTCCCACTATTGCGGCATAAAGCTTTACCGTTCCTTTCCATAATAATTTTGTACCAGGGATTTTTTGATTTTTCCTTGGGTTGA
>JAPORB010000205.1 GCA_026710425.1 Gammaproteobacteria bacterium | reverse complement strand
TGCCCCTGGCCGGGCCGGTTTTCACCGCCGTCCCGCCCGTTATCCCTGGACTCGAACCCACGCTGGAGCCATAACAGCGCGCAGCAGAACCTCCCGGGAACGGCAGCATTCGCTCAGTCCGGGAATCCTTGTAACCAGCGCAGCGGCGAATGCCATGCAGGCGTCAGTGATCCTGAGCCACAAAGATTCGAAACTGCGACCTTTGAAAGCATTGACCCAGCACTACTACTATCAGCAATCTCATTGGCAAGCCGGGCCAGTGAGCACCGGAGAGGCGCATCGCCTCTTACGGGTGTGCGGATGGCATCAACAGGGAGGCAGTGCTGGGCCAATGCGCTAGCGAGCAGAGCGTTACGATCAAAGTATCAATACGCAAGGCGTGCCTGTTTAATGTAGACTGACGGAGGACCATGTGATGTTTAAATCATGGACGATCACTGAGGGATTAATGCATGAACGCAAAGACTATTGACAAGTGGACAATGGCAGAAGTAGTCGGCAATGTGGAAGAATCACCCTACTACTATGTTGAGGCTTGATTTGATCCCTATACAAATTTTTCTCGAAATGTTACGAAAAAATTGACATATTAGTCGAGCCCCAAGGAAAACACATACGCCCCTTGGACGTTAAATTGACGGTTGTGCCTGACAAAGGCACTTCAAGTCTTCCGGAAGATGACTGGGCACCATAATTGGTTATGCGTCCAGTGAGTTCCACCTACGCAACAATGGGTGTCGCAAGATGGCTGCTGAAAAAAGGTCAATACAAATATGAAAACAGCAAGCTGTAAGGGTGCTGCGTGTTGCCTACAAAAAAATCAGTTCATGGAAAACTCGCCAGAAATCATGCAGCATCAATCAATACTACTTGGTGCCTTGGCGGCGGTATTGGATTTGTCAAAAGAAACTCAATCCCCTTTCCTGGTTCAGTCAATTTGTCGAACTGAAGGGCAAAGTTTGAAGCTGAAAGATCAATGCTTTGATGTCTTTGTATGGTCTGATTTGGCCGTTATGGCAATTCCGTTACAAAAATATCTAAAACCCCCTGAGAGTGGTGTCACCAGATGGCTTCGGGAAATAGCTAGTCATGTTCGTAGTTTGTATGACATTCTGCAAACGAGTGATTTCGATTTCAATGGGATATATAAGGGTAAGCCTCACGGAGGACAAACAGATAAATCATTTGCATTGCCTGGTAGAAAATGCAGGGAAACTTGTGTATGAAAGACTGCGTAATCCTGTGGTCGGAGGTATTGTGTTGAGCATACTTGTGGGTGAGAGGTGCAAAGGCATTGCAACCCGGGCGTAGATTTGATGCGGCGGCGGTCCAGGCTCATTTGATCTGACTTGGGGGGATAGTCTCCGTCAACAAAGTCAGCATGACAAGATGGGATGCGGATCAAACAAAGAGCTGGAACCGATCAAAATTCATTCCCTGAATTCCTGGCGAGCATGATTGCGGTGCCAAAGATCCAGCCAGTGTGTCAGTAATCCACCAAGTAGACAGGCAGAAATCCAGAGCCACTGTGCCTGCACCAGGGACGCACGCAGTGATAGCAACAGCATGATACCTGGCAGCACGGTAAAAAAATAATCGCGTGTCGACAAGCGAATAATTCGAGGTACCAGAACCTGACCAAGCAATCCCTGCAGCAGGATGAGACCTATAATAACATCGACAATTCGCCCTGAGAAAAATAATTCAGACAAGGACCGGGACGCTCATAGAGTGCTCAAGCTCCATTACCAGACTTTATTGAACGAGTGATTAGAAAGGCCCATTCAGCTTTACAACTGTGTAGTTGAGATAGCCGGCAAAAGTCACCCACAGAAGATATGGCAACAACAGAACCGTAGAGAGCTTACTGTAGCGTGCTGTCACCACCATCAATCCGAGAATGGAAAGCCATAGCAGTATGACTTCCAGCTGCGCCCAGTCAGGTCGCTGGGCACGAAAAAAAAGTAGACTCCATAGAATATTCAGGAAGCCATTAAGGCAGAACAGGCCGATTATCCAGGCACGCTGATCCGCCACCGCATCTTTCCACACCTGTACAGCCGAGATGGCGGTCAAGCCAAATATCAGGGTCCAGGCCGGGCCGAACAGCCAATCCGGTGGCTGCCAAGCTGGCTTAGCAAGCTGTTGATACCACTGGCCCAGGTCGGTTATGGTAGCTCCCAACGATGCCACCAACAGTACCGCCACAGCAGCAAACAGTACTGGTTTGATGCCGGACATGTGAGTGTTAGTCACGGTGCCACGAAGCCAAACAGGTGGGCCAGGTCCTTGAAGAAAATGCGCACATGAGCCAGCGGTTTGGCGCGAACCAGACGCTTGTACATGTAGGCCTGCCAAGTAAGATGCTGCACATCCGGATCACCGCACATGCTGACGAAACGCTCTCGGCGCTTATCGTTGGAGTACCAGAACTTCTGCATAATTCCCAGAATCCAAAACACCCGACCATGGGCTTTCATAAAGCGTTTGCGGGCTCTGCTCAGCTCTTTGACATTACCGGTCGCCAAGCAGTCCGCAACAGATTCCGCCGCAAGTCGTCCACCCAGCATGGCGTAGTATATGCCTTCACCTGAGGCCGGAGCCACCACGCCAGCCGCATCACCGGCAAGCACCACATCTTTGCCATTATCCCACTTGGAAAGCGGCCGTAGCGGTATCGGTGCACCTTCCCGGCGTACGGTATGGTTCCCACCTAGGCCGGCTTCATCACGCAGCGTGGCAACCGCCGAGCGCAGTGAAAACCCCTTGTGAGCACTGCCCACGCCAACACTGGTGGTATCACCGTGCGGAAACACCCAGGCATAAAAGTCAGGCGACAAGCGACCTTCGTAGTAGATATCGCAACGCTTGCTGTCAAAGTGCGGTTCTTTCGCAGATTCACCGGTGGCAGCCATGCTTTCGGGTGAATGTATTATCTCATGATAGGCGGCAACATATGGGATGGTTTTTGCCTCGGGAATGCTTTGCCTGGCGACTTCAGAACGAGCACCATCGGCACCGATAACGGTGCGGGCCCGAACGCGTTCCAACTCTTTGCGGTTCCGTCCACGACGAAAATGGACTACCGCAATGTCATCATCATCCCTCGACAGTTTCATAAAGGTGCCGGTTTCCCTCTGGGCACCCGCGACAGCAGCACGTTGCCTGAGCCACTCATCAAAATCCTTGCGGTCAACCATGCCGACATAGCCTCCGTCAATCGGCATGTCCACATGGCGTTGGGTCGGAGAAACCACTCGTGCTGACTTCACCCGGGCAACGATCTGACTGTCCGGGATGTTGAACTCATCTATGGCGATGGGTGGTATGGCACCCCCGCAGGGCTTGATGCGACCTCCCCGTTCCAGCAACATGACCGAAAGACCTTTCCCAGCCAAGTCGGTGGCTGCTGTGGCCCCGGCCGGTCCGCCACCAACGATAACAACATCATAGATATCCACTTGTTCGCTCTCTTGCATTGCTGTCTAGCCTCCTTGTAGCACTTCTCGGGCGAAGGCGAATTGATGATCTTCTCTTTGCGACACGGTTTGTTCAATACGCAGACCCAGCAGAGCAGCGGCAATAAACAGCATTGACTGAATGGAGAATACCGCCGCATACGCTAGTACTGGTGAGTCCAGCATCAAGCGCGTAAAGTCCACCACCGCTGTTCCCATGAAACCGCCCAGCCCAAAGGCAATGGCTTGGGCTGCACCCCATAGTCCCATGCGGGTGCCTTCTCGCGCCTTGCGCCCGCGATCTGCCATCCCCATCATAGAACCGATGGCACCCACAGCAAAGGCCCCGTTGGCAACACCCAAGGCAAAGACCGAAGAATTTAATGGCCAGGGCGGACCGTTAATACTGGCGGCAGCGAGATTAACCAGAGCAGCGGCAGATGCCATGCAACCACCTATCATCCACAGCCGAAGGGAGCCGAAACTGCGACCACTGAAAGTGCTGCCAAGCAATGCCACCATAAGCATGCCCACCAGCAAGCCGGAGGAATGCACACCGGAAAGTTGTGTCGATTCTCCGGGGGTCAAACCAAAGACCACACCGGCAAAAGGTTCCAGAATGAGATCCTGGGCACTGTAGGCCAGCATGGAAACAAATACAAAAACCGCAAAACGCCGAGCTGCCGCTTCTTCCCAAACCTGGGCCAAGGCTGTGCTGAAGGGAACCCGGGGCTGATCCGGCTCGGGAGCAGGCAGAACTTCAAATGAGCCGCCATTACCTTCGATACCATGAATCGCCAGCAAGGTCAGACCTAGGGCCATCGCACAGACGACTGCGGTAACCACGATCAGCCGAGTAATGGAAAAAGGGTCCAGAAAGTGGCCAGCAGTGCCTGCCGTGATCACAAACCCCATAATCATCATTAACCATACGATGGTAGCGGCGGCTGCCCGGCGTTGGGAATTCACCAGCTTAGCCAGCAAGGCCAGCAAGGTGGTACCGGAGGCGCCGACACCAATCCCAACCATTACAAAGGCGAACACCGCAAACAAAACACCGGCGGTGAAATTACTCTGCATCCAGGCAGTGGCCAATGCCGCTGAAAGACCACCAGTAGCCAGCACAGCCATACCGCCAATAATCCACGGAGTCCGGCGACCACCGAGATCTGAACCATGACCAAATCGGGGCCGCATGATCTGTATCCCGTAATGCAGACCCACCAGTGCACCAGGCAACATGGCCGGCAAAGCCAGCTCCACCACCATGACCCGATTGATAGTTGCCGTGGTAAGAACCACGATGGAGCCAAGTGCAGCCTGTACCAGACCCAGCCGAAATATTCCTGACCAGCCTATACCTGCCTTTTCTGTATTCATGAAGAAACAATCCCCGATTGGATAGCGAGGGCACTGACCAGCATGCCCATCACAAAGAGACTCACACCAGTGGCGTTATACCAGGGAGCCAGCTCCCTTGGACTGGTCATCAACCGCCGCATAAGGAAAACCTGAATTAAGACAATCAAGCTGACAATGCCGGCATGGACAGAATGATTCCAGACGAACAAAAGGCCAATGACGACCAGCTGTGGCAGTAGCATCATGCCGCAGGCACACCGGGCCGCTCTAGCAGCTCCTAGCTGTACCGGTAACGACCGGACTCCGGTCCGGTGATCGCCTTCAATGGCTTTAAAATCGTTGAGGGTCATAATGCCATGTGCCCCAGTACTGTAGAGAAGTGCCAGCACTATTATATGCCAGTGCGGCAGGGCCCCGCTGATGATGGCAGCCCCGGTAAACCAGGGCAGACCTTCGTAACAGATCGCCACGGCACTGTTGCCCCACCAGCCATTTTGTTTGAGCCGCAATGGCGGGGCACTATAGGCCCATGCCAAGCTCATGCCGACAACGGCAGCAGCAAAAACCCATGCTCCGAGCAGCCCGGCGAAAGCCAGTGACAGCACAGTCCAAGTCACTGCAATGTAAAGACCCCAGCGGTTGGGTATGCGACCGGATGGAATGGGGCGATCCGGTTCATTAATGGCATCTACATGCCGATCGAACCAGTCATTGACCGCCTGCGAGGTACCGCATACCAGTGGGCCAGCCAGCACAATGCCCGCCGCCGCCAGCCACCAGCTTTCAGTGTCACGACCCAAATCCCACACGGAGACTACCCCGCAACCGAAAGCCCACATCGGAGGAAACCAGGTAATTGGTTTAAGCAGAGCAAGAACCGCTCCAGGCTCCGGACGGGAAGGCATCAGAATGGCTTGCTGTTGTGTCATGATGAAAGAATCATCCTTTGACAGTTTCTTTGTAGGTTCCGAGACTCCAGCGGAATGCCAGTCATTCGCTGGTTTCCATGTTGCTGACCTCTGAGTCTCCAAGTCCGTATCGTCTCAGTTTCACATACAGGCTCTGCCGACTCAGCCCCAGCAATTCGGCCGCTGAGGTGCGATTTTCACTGGTGATCTGCAGGGCCGCCTCTATACAGTAACGCTCCACCATGCTGGTGGTTTCCTGTACAACATCCCTCAAGGGCAATCGTCCCACCAGTTCAGTTAATTGCTCCACTGGGCGGGGGAATCGGCTCTCCGCTGGTGCGGTCACATCTGTAAGTCGCACGCCGGTATCGCGGATCATAAAACCAAAGTTGGCCTCGTTCTCCTTCAATTTCACTTGGGTGGCGGAGATTTCCACATCAATGCTGGAGCCATATTCGCAGTGCAGGGTGGTGGCGAACAGACGCACCGAGCCATGTTCCCGCAGATTGGCCGTCAGGACATTAAGGTCAACGCCCGAGCGACCAAACCAACGATCCAGTGATTCGCCCAACACTCGGCTCTTGGAGCCACACTGAGTCATTTCGATAAAGGCGCGGTTGGCCGCTACAATGCGACCGTCTGACCCAGTTACCACTAATCCGTCAGGCGCACTCTCCATCAGCTCAATCAGCTTAGCCCGCATATGCACACCAATGGGTTGTTCGTCCTGTACCTCCGGTCGATTGGCCCGCACCAAGTACAACACACCGCCATCTTGATTAAATAGCGAGGCAGCCAGCACACACTCGGATTGCTGGTCAGCTAAGGTTGCCTTAGCATGAATGCGACGTTCGGAAGCCCGGACTTCTACCAGCAGATTTTCAATCACTGTCCTTGCTACTTCATGAAATAAGCCGGTAAATTTCTGGCCGACTATCTCGTCCTTATCACGGGCCAGCAATTGTTCTGAAGCCGGATTCGCTTCGAGTACTTTCAGAGTGGCAGCATCAACGATGAAAACCGCTTCCGAAGACACCTGAAAAAGCAGCCGATAGCGGGTCTCCAGGTGGCGGCTTAGCATCTGCTTTTTTTCCATGTGTTGCTGAGTCTGCAGCAGCCGTTGCTGCAAGGCTGCGATAGGGGAAGCATTTCTTCCCACTGCAAGCACTCGACCTGAGTCACCAATAGGCATGGAGACATAGAGAATGGGCAGGTCAGGGCCGGCTGCGGTGGCATGATTAACCTGCCGCCACTTGGCACTGGCTGTACCGGCTTCATTAAGCAGGGACTTGACTTTGGGCCGACTTTCGACGGTAACCGTATCCAACCAGGGTCTTCCGACCCAATCCCTTCTGGGTTCCAGGGGAATTTCCTTATCTCCAAGAGAGGCATCCCTGATCACCCCGTCAGCATCAATCACCAGTGCTATGTCAGTAGCCGCCGAGATAAGTGCTGCCGCCTCCCCAGCATCAAGATCCTGAATAGAGTTTACATTGCCGTTGAAACTGATTGCATTCACAGTCGATCAGCGCCCCCTTACCGCTCCACCAGGTTTCCAAAACAACAAATCTGTTCCACTACTGCGACCTCTGACTGTTAGCAGGCTACACGCCAACCAGGCAACTTGTTCAGGTCAGATCCAGCAAAGATTCCGCTTGCTGTACCGCCTGCCGTGCATCCACTGCCATCGCATCGGCTCCCACTTTTCTAGTCAAATCCGGTTGCGTGAGAAAAATCGGCCCACCCACAACCACACCAATTGTCGAGTTGGCGGACTCCCGCCGGAGATCTCGAATTAATGATGTCAGACCGCCCAGGTTGACCTGACCAGCCACCGAAATACCGACCACGGCAAACCACTCCTTATGGATCAGTTTGATCAGGTCATTTCCCTCTACCAATGGCCAGCCCCAGACATGCCAATGGGCCCGGTGAAAAAACTCTGCCACCAAAGTTAGACCAAAGGTGTGATTTTCCCCAGGCATGGGCATCAGCAATACCCGCCGCCGACTGTCGTGGTTACCCTTGCTGATCCGAAATTCCGGGCTGAAATCACGCACCATGCGCTGCAAGCGGCCCACCCCAAGCGTGGTATCCACAAAATCTCCCAAATCCTCTTCCCACAGATAACCCAGATAGCGGGCCGTTGGGCCAAACAGCTCCAAATATAGCCATTCTAATGATGCCCCCTGCTGGCGCAGTTCCGCCACATAGCGGTCAGCCTCCTGTGGTTCTGGTGCCGTCAACAGTCGGCAAAAGTTCTCAATCTGTTCCTGCCCGACTTTACCGCTGACAGCCGGGGGAGTCGATGTCTGCTGGTGTATGCTACTGCGACACGAGAGCACCAGACGAGGAATAATCTGCGACTCAATGGCACCCTGCAGACCACTAGCGGTATCTGGAGCTGCCAATGCCGTCATATGGCTTTCCCCTTGTTTGTCTTCTTTATTGTTCAATGGGTATCGTTCAATAAATTCCGGGACAGACAACTGCTGTTTTTTGTGCACTGGGCTGTCTACCACTGCTTCAGTTCGCTAACTACCCTTTAACGAGGGCCGTTCTGGCCGTTTTGGTACTGTCCCAGACGAAAGGGCGACAGCCCCGGCCCATTGCTGAAAAAATCACCAAATCTGACCACCCCTCTCATTTGAGTCCTAGAATACGCCTCGAAGGGCAGTTGTCAAGAAAAGATTTACGTCAACTTATGTTGACATATGCCAGAAAGCCATTTATGGTGATTCCCAACGGTCAGAAAAGAACAACAAGTTGCTAGCAGGAGAGGGTGCCGGATGACCCAGTCCTCGAACGAGATAAGTCCTTCATACAGCCTTTATACGGCTGAGGAGAAGAGGCGTCGCGATGAATCACCCTGGACGCTGGTGCAAGGGATACTGGCGATAGCCCAGTTTGTGGTTTTTCTGGTTAGCGTGGGACTCATCGTCAAATATTTGGCCACTGGTGAGGGTTTGGCCTTGGCATCGGCATCTATAGTTACCAAGACCTTGGTGCTTTATATCATCATGGTAACTGGTTCAATCTGGGAACGGGAAGTTTTCGGTTGCTACCTGTTCGCTCCTCCTTTCTTCTGGGAAGACGTGGTCAGCATGGGAGTCATTGCCCTGCACACCGCCTACCTCATCGTCTGGCTTTCTGACTCGGTCGCAGTGTCTACCCAGTTGCTGCTTGCCGCCGCTGCCTATACCGCCTATGCGGTCAACGCAACGCAGTTCGTGCTTAAGTTCCGTGCCGCCCGACGCCAGACAGGTATAGCCGCCCCACGACCAGGCGTCCTGCCCGTGCGAGAAAACACGGCTGGCCTTAGCGGGAGCGCATTATGAATAAACCAGTCCAGGTTCAGTCGGTCGACAGCGGCTGCAGCGATGACTTGATCCTGCGCGAACGAGGTCAGCGGGAGGTGTTTTGTGGACTCACCGGCATCGTCTGGTTACATCGTAAGCTTCAGGATGCTTTTTTTCTGGTGGTGGGTTCACGCACCTGTGCCCACCTTGTTCAGTCGGCGGCCGGGGTGATGATTTTTGCCGAGCCCCGATTTGCCACGGCTGTATTGCAGGATCGCGATCTGGCCGGCATGGCGGACTGCAATGAAGAACTGGATCGTATCGTCAACGAACTGCTGGCGAGACGACCTGACATCAGCACCCTGTTTCTGGTGGGTTCCTGTCCCTCCGAAGTCATCAAGCTGGATCTGGCCAATGCCGCCCAGCGGCTGTCTGTAGCCCACCATGGCCGGGTCAGAATTCTAAATTACTCTGGCAGTGGTATCGAAACCACCTTTACTCAAGGTGAGGACAATTGCCTCAAGGCCTTAGTGCCGGAACTGCCGGAACAGTCTGCAACAGTCAAATCCTTGTTGGTCGTTGGCACCTTGGCGGATGTGGTGGAAGACCAGTTTATGCGCCTGTTCAGCGAAATGGGCATTGAGTCTGTGCACTTTTTGCCGCCGCGCCGTGCTACCGAATTACCGGCGGTGGGCGATGGCACTCGACTATTGCTGGCGCAACCATTTCTTGGTGAAACCGCAAGGTCCCTGCTGGCCCGGGGTGCTACACTGTTGGAAGCCCCCTATCCCTTTGGTGTTGAGGGAACGCTCGGCTGGCTGCAGGCCGCCGCTACCGCCTTTGAAGTCAGTGCACAACGCTTTGAGACAGTCACCGCCATGCCGGCAGCTCGTGCGGAGCGCGCCCTAGTTCATTATCGCGAACTACTTGGCGGCAAACGCATCAGTTTTCTGCCGGATTCTCAGTTGGAAATTCCGCTGGCCCGGTTTCTTCAGAGGGAATGCGGAATGCATGCTGTGGAAGTGGGAACACCCTACCTGGATCGCCGTATGCTGGTTGCAGAACTGGATCTGCTTGGCGGCCATGAGCGTCTGTCCGAGGGGCAGGATGTGGAGAATCAACTGGACCGCTTGCGTAACGATCGCCCGGACCTAACCGTGTGCGGTCTGGGACTAGCCAATCCGCTGGAAGCTGAAGGGCTGGCCACCAAGTGGTCAATAGAGCTGGTATTCACTCCAGTCCATGGCTTTGAACAGGCAGCCGATCTGGCCGAACTGTTTGCCCGTCCATTTACCCGTCGTGAACGCCTGAGGTTCAGATCATGCAGTTGACGCTGTGGACTTATGAAGGACCACCACATGTGGGTGCCATGCGCATAGCGACCTCTATGGAAGGCGTGCATTATGTGCTGCATGCCCCGCAGGGTGACACCTATGCGGATTTGCTGTTCACAATGATCGAGCGTCGCAAAAAAAGACCGCCAGTGACCTACACCACTTTCCAGGCTCGGGATCTCGGAAGCGATACCGCCGGACTGCTGATGAAGAGTGTGCGCGATGCCTATGAACGCTTCAAGCCAAGGACGATGCTGGTGGGGGAATCCTGCACTGCCGAACTGATCCAGGATCAGCCGGGCTCCCTGGCCATGGGCATGGGACTGCCAATTCCGGTGGTGCCATTGGAGTTGCCCTCCTATTCAAAAAAAGAAAACTGGGGTGCTAGCGAAACTTTCTATTACCTGGTTCGTACCTTGCTAAAAAAGCAGGCGGATAACCGGCCAACAGCTGGCGAGTCTGCCGAATCCGCGAAGGCGCGACCTCTGGCAAATATGTTGGGCCCGTCGGCCATGGGTTTTCGCACCCGGGATAATGTGGAGGAAATTCGCAGATTGCTGCATGCGATCGGTGTTGAGGTTAATGTAGTTGCCCCCGACGGGGCTTCGCCCGAGGACATTGCTCGGATTCCACAGGCCGACTTTAATATCTGTCTTTATCCTGAGGTGGCCAAGACTACCTGCAGCTGGTTGGAACGAACCTTCAAGCAGCCCTTTACCAGTATCGTGCCTATCGGCGTGGGTGCCACCCGCGATTTTCTGGCCGAGGTCGGTGAGATTATCGGGGAGCAGATCAATGCTGTCATGGTTGAGGAAGACTGTTCCCGTCTGCCTTGGTACTCACGCTCGGTTGACTCCAACTACCTCACCGGCAAGCGGGTCTTTATCTTTGGGGATGCCACGCATGCCTTGGCCGCCTCCCGCATCGCCAGCGAGGAGTTCGGATTTTCGGTGGTGGGTCTGGGAACATATAGTCGCGAGTTTGCCCGCCAGGTTCGGGCACAGGCCCAACAACTGAGTCTTGATGCCCTGATCACCGATGACTATCTCGAGGTGGAGAAAGCCATTGCCGAGGCGGAACCCGAACTGGTGCTGGGTACCCAGATGGAACGGCATATCGCCAAGCGACTGGGTTTGCCCTGTGCCGTGATTTCAGCCCCCTTCCATGTCCAGGATGTGCCGGCACAGTATTCGCCCATGATGGGCTATGAGGGAGCCAATGTGATTTTTGATACCTGGGTGCACCCGCTGATGATGGGACTTGAAGAGCACTTGCTTGGCATGTTCCGTGACGATTTTGAGTTTCATGATGACGCAGTTCCCTCGCATCTCGGAGGCAGCAGTGCAGGCAGCGAGCCGGAACAACCGACGGCTAGCCCTGCATTGGCGGTTGCCGGCGAGGCCGGGTCAGACCCGGTGGCATGGGCCAAAGAGGCCGAGCAGGAGTTGCGTAAGATACCCTTCTTCGTGCGCGGCAAGGCACGCCGCAACACGGAGCAGTATGCACAGGATTTCGGACTTGACACCATTACCCTGGAGACACTGTACGATGCTAAGGCGCACTTCAACCGCTGATACCACCCCAGTACGGGTGGTGATAATCACCCTGGACAATCATCTGTCCAGTGCTACTGAGCGTGCCACTCAGAGGCTCAAGAAAGAGCTGCCGGGCCTCAGCGTCCGCCTGCATGCAGCGGCAGAATGGGGAGAAGATCCTGCCAAGCTGGACAGCTGCCGCCAAGATATCGCTCAGGCTAATATCCTGATCGCCAACCTGCTGGTGATGGAAGATCACATCAAGCCCATCTTTGATGATCTCAGTTCCCGCAAGGAAGACTGTGATGCCTTTGTCGCCGGCATGTGCGCCGGTGAGGTGATTCGATTGACCTCCATGGGTCAGTTTCAGATGGGTGCACCGCAAAGCGGTGCCATTGCCCTGCTCAAGCGCCTGCGGGGGTCAAAAAACAAGCAGGAAAGCTCCGGGGCCAAACAAATGGCCATGCTGCGCCGACTGCCAAGGATCCTGCGCTTCATTCCTGGTACTGCCCAGGATGTCCGGGCCTACTTTTTGTGTCTGCAATACTGGCTTGCCAGTTCCGAGCAGAACATCAGCAATATGATTCGCCTGCTGGTTAATCGTTATGCCAATGCTGAGCGAGTGCATCTGCGTGGTACCTTGAAGGTGGAACCTCCGGTCGAGTATCCAGATACCGGACTTTACCACCCGCAGATGAAGAACCGTATTTCAGAACGACTGGCGGATCTGCCTACTGCCTGCGGCAAACAAGCTGGTACCGTGGGGCTGCTGGTAATGCGCTCCTATGTACTGGCAGGCAACAGTGCCCACTATGACAGCATGATCGCCAGCCTCGAAGCACGCGGACTGAGGGTCATTCCAGCCTTTGCCAGCGGGCTTGATATGCGCCCGGCGGTAGAAAAGTTTTTTATGCAGGGGGATCAACCGACCGTTGATGCCGTGTTGTCTTTGACAGGTTTTTCTCTGGTGGGGGGACCTGCCTATAACGATTCGAAGGCGGCCGGCGAATTTCTGGCCAGGTTGGATGTTCCCTACTTGGCAGCCCAGGCCGTTGAATTCCAGAGTCTGGAGCAGTGGCAGGAGTCTGAACGTGGCCTGCTGCCTGTCGAGGCCACCATGATGGTGGCCATACCGGAACTGGACGGTGCGACCGGATCCTGTGTGTTTGGTGGTCGTTCCTCGGCCAGTGTTGACGGTCAGCAATCCCGCGATATGCAACCCCAGCCGGAACGGGTTGTGACCTTGGCGGCACGCGTGGAACGGCTGGTGACATTGCGCCGCACCGCCAGAAAACAGCGCAAGCTGGCGGTGGTGCTGTTCAATTTTCCACCCAACTCGGGCAGCACCGGTACGGCAGCCTATCTGTCGGTCTTCGCCTCCTTGTTCAACACACTCAAAGCTTTACATAAGCAGGGGTATACAGTTGATGTCCCCGAGTCAGTGGACTCTCTGCGAACTCAGATTCTGCAGGGCAATGCGTCAGCGACAGGCACCGAGGCCAATGTGCACGCCCGTATCAGTGTTGATGATCATGTACGCTCGCTGCCGTGGCTGGAGGAAATCGAAGCGCAATGGGGGCCGGCTCCGGGGAAGGTGCAAACTGACGGCAGTAATCTTTTTGTGCTTGGTGCCCGCTTTGGTAATGTGCTGGTGGGTATACAGCCAGCGTTTGGCTATGAAGGCGACCCGATGCGCCTGCTGTTCGAACGCGGTTTTGCACCGACGCATGCCTTTGCAGCCTTTTATCGCTATCTACAGAATGATTTTGGGGCGCATGCCGTGTTGCATTTCGGTATGCACGGGGCTCTGGAGTTTATGCCGGGCAAGCAAACCGGTCTGAGTGGTGACTGCTGGCCGGATCGACTCATTGGAACCTTACCCAACTTCTATCTGTATGCCGCCAATAACCCATCGGAGGGCAGCATAGCCAAGCGGCGCTCGGCGGCCACATTGATCAGCTACCTAACCCCGCCGGTCACGGATGCCGGTTTGTACCGGGACCTTGCCAACCTCAAGTCCTCGCTGGATCGCTGGCGCAGTCTGGAGCCGGAAACCACGATCAGCGAAAGGCAGCAGCTGGCCTCACTAATCCAGACTCAAGCAGCGCAACTTGACATGGTGGAAGAGGCTAACGACTGGGCTGTCGAAGACTGGCAGGATGAGATTCTGCGCCTGACCACAGGCATCCATGAGGTCGAGCAGACCTTGATCCCGGAAGGGTTGCATGTCATTGGCGAACCAGGCAGCAAAGCGGCCCGCACCAAGTTGCTGCAGGCGGCGGCTACAGCCGCTGAGACCCCCTTGCCGGAGCCAGCTGCCGAAATCCTGACGCGCGGTGGTTCGGTATCCGAGGCTATGACAACCTCAGACATAGTGCCGGACCGGGACAACCGGGAGGCGTGGCAGAAACTGGCAGATATTGCCCAGTTGTTGGGACAGGACCATGAATTGCCAGCACTGATGCATGCGCTTGATGGCGGCTTTACGCCACCGGTTCCCGGCGGCGACCTGCTTCGCAATGCCGATATCCTGCCTACCGGACGCAACCTGCATGGCTTCGATCCGTACAGGATTCCAAGTAGTTTTGCAGTCAGTGAGGGGGCACGGCAGGCTGCCATGTTGCTGGACCGCCATCAACAGGAGAGTCAGAACTTGCCCGAGACCATCGCCATGGTGTTGTGGGGCACTGACAATTTGAAGAGCGAAGGTGCCCCACTGGGGCAGGCTTTGGCATTGATGGGGGCCAGACCTCGGTTCGACTCATTTGGCCGCCTGTGCGGGGTAAATCTTGTTCCGCTTGACGAACTTGAACGCCCGCGCATTGATGTGTTGATCACTGCGTCCGGTATTTTTCGTGATCTGCTGCCCTTGCAAATCCGCATGCTGGCCGAGGCGGCTTGGCTGGCCGCCAGTGCGGACGAACCAGTGGATAAAAACTATATTCGCAAGCATGTACTGGCCTATCAGCAGACACATGATGTTGATCTTGAAACCGCAGCCCTGCGCGTATTCAGCAATGCCGATGGAGCTTACGGGGCCAATGTCAATCAGATGATTGACGGCAGTTGCTGGCAGGAAGATGACGAGCTGGCGGATACATTCATGAGTCGCAAGAGTTTTGCTTATGGACGTCAGGGCAAGCCGATGCAGCAAGCCGAGCTGATGGAAAGTGTGCTTGCAGGCGTTGAATTAACATTCCAGAATTTGGAGTCAGTCGAGCTTGGTGTCACCACCATTGATCATTATTTTGACACGCTCGGTGGCATCACTCGATCGGTGCGCAAAGCCCGTGGTGGCGAAGTGCCGGTCTATATTGGCGATCAGACACGGGGCAGGGAGAAGGTTCGCACCTTGGCCGAGCAGGTGGATCTGGAAACCCGCACCCGAGCACTTAACCCGAAATGGTACGAGAGCATGCTGGAGCATGGCTATGAAGGGGTGCGCCAGATCGAATTGCATGTAAGCAATACCATGGGCTGGTCAGCCACCACTGGCCAGGTAGCTAATTGGGTCTACAGACAACTGGCTGAAACCTATGTGCTGGATGAAAAGATGCGTGATCGACTGACCAGTCTCAATCCCGTGGCATCTGCGAAGATGGCCAACCGCCTGATTGAGGCACATGAACGTCAGTACTGGTCGGCAGATGAGGAAACTATAGAGGCCCTGCTTGAGGCAGGTGATGCACTGGAAGACCGACTCGAAGGAGTCGGAAGGGAAGTTGCGGCATGACAGAAGGTAACCGAATCCCACTGACACCAGTGGGGCATGCAGGTGGTGTTGACGATGGTGAGGGTAGTGTTCAGGTCCATCAGGACCCGAGCGTGGCGATAGACACGGCCAAAGTATTTGCCGTGTATGGCAAAGGGGGGATTGGTAAAAGTACTACCTCGTCCAATCTGTCGGTAGCCTTTTCCAAACTGGGCAAGAGGGTCCTGCAGATTGGCTGTGATCCGAAACATGATTCTACCTTTACTCTCACCAAAACACTGATGCCAACCGTCATTGATGTGCTGGAATCAGTGGATTTTCATGGCGAGGAATTGACCCCGGATGATTTTGTGTATGAAGGGTATAACGGTGTTATGTGTGTGGAAGCTGGTGGGCCGCCGGCCGGCACTGGTTGTGGCGGCTATGTGGTGGGACAAACGGTTAAACTGCTGAAGGAGCATCATCTGCTGGAAGACACCGATGTGGTGATCTTTGATGTACTTGGCGATGTGGTGTGTGGCGGCTTTGCTGCTCCATTGCAGCATGCCCAGCGAGCCCTGATTGTTACTGCCAATGATTTCGATTCCATCTTTGCCATGAATCGAATCGTTGCTGCTATCCAGGCCAAATCAAAAAACTACAAGGTCAGACTCGGCGGCGTGATCGCCAATCGAAGTGCCGCCTGTGACCAAATTGATTTGTTCAACAACAAAATCGGACTGGAACGGGTTGCGCACTTCCCGGATCTGGATGTCATTAGACGTAGCCGACTTAAAAAGTCGACCCTTTTCGAAATGGAGGAGTCCCCGGAGCTTGAGGCTGTGCAGCAGGAGTACTTGCGTCTCGCCAAGGCATTGTGGGAAGGGGTAGAACCGCAACTGGGCGCACCGATGAAGGACCGGGAAATTTTTGATCTGCTTGGATTTGATTAATGCCAACCACGACCTATGAGAAAAGGCGCGGGCAGTTACTGACCTATTTTGACAAAACGGCGGTTGTTGCTTGGGAGCGTCTGACCTCGGAAGCACCACTGGGACGCATCCGGCAGTCAGTGCGGGCCGGTCGCAATCAGATGCGTGACACCTTGCTGCAATGGTTACCCGGTGACTTGAAAGGCTTGCGATTGCTTGATGCGGGATGCGGCACGGGTGCCCTGTCTGTTGAGGCGGCGCGGCGTGGTGCCGAGGTGATTGCCGTTGACCTTTCGCCAACCCTGGTAGAACTGGCGCAGCAGCGTGCCCCCAACGATCTTGGCGATGGCAGTATTGAGTTTCATGCAGGCGATATGCTGGAGATGGACTTTGGCACGGTTGATTATGTGGTGGCAATGGATTCGCTGATTCATTATCCGGCGACCGATGTAGTGGCGACGCTGGCTACCTTGGCCGGACGCACTGAGTCTGCATTGCTGTTCACGTTTGCTCCGTCAACACCGGCTTTGAGGCTGATGCATGGCTTGGGCCGACTGTTTCCATCGGCCAACAGGGCACCGGCGATCGAACCGACCACTGAGGCCGAGTTATATCGACGATTGGCCGACCGATCGGGGCTGGAGAACTGGCAAGTGGGCCGCAGCTATCGGGTCGCGAGCGGGTTTTACACCTCTCAGGTCATGGAGTTGGTGCGGCGGTGAGAGAATGAGAGTAATGAATGCTGCCATGGCCAAAATCTGGACACAGACTGGCATACGGTTTCTGCCCTTTGCCGATGTAATCAGTTCCGGGCTGCCCTTGAGCCGCTTGTTGCGGCTGTCCTTGTTTCAGGTGTCGGTGGGGATGGCGGTGGTTTTGCTCAATGGCACCCTGAATCGAATCATGATAGTGGAGCTTGGGGTAGGTGCCGCCCTAGTTGCTGCCATGGTCTCGCTGCCTTTGTTATTTGCTCCGTTTCGTCTGCTGGTAGGTTACCGCTCCGATACTCACCGTTCGTATTTGGGATGGAAGCGGGTGCCCTACATATGGGCTGGTACATTGTTGCAGTTTGGTGGGTTGGCCATTATGCCGCTTGCACTGATTGTTCTCTCTGGAGATACCGTTTATGGGTCAGTCTGGGTTGGACAACTGGCGGCGGCCCTAGCCTTTTTACTCACTGGAATTGGCCTGCATACAACCCAGACAGCTGGGCTGGCCCTGGCCACCGATCTGGCCCCCAGTGAGTCACGGCCTCGCGTGGTGGCTCTGTTATATGTCATGTTGCTGATCGGAATGGTGATCAGTGCGCTGGGTTTGGGCAAGCTGCTGAGTGATTTCAGTCAACTGCGACTGATACAGGTCATTCAGGGCTGTGCGGTGGCAACCCTAATGTTGAATCTGATTGCACTTTGGAAGCAGGAAGCGCGTGATCCGACACAAACCCGTCCTTCCCAAGCGCGTCAGCCATTTCTTGAAGCCTGGCTGGAGTTCATCCGCAACAACAGGGCCAAGCGGTTTCTGGTGGCACTGGGGTTGGGCACGGCGGCTTTCAGCATGCAGGACATCCTGCTTGAACCTTATGGTGGCCAGATTCTGCAATTGACTGTGAGTGCGACAACACTACTTACCGGCTTGCTGGCAGGTGGAACCCTGGCGGCCTTTGCACTGGCAGCGCAGGCATTACATCGTGGCGTTAATGCTTTACGTTTGGCTGCCAGCGGGGCACTGATCGGCATATTTGCCTTTGCCGCTGTGATCTTTGCGGCACCGCTGGAGTCAGCAATGATCTTTCGTGTGGGGACTGCCGGCATCGGTTTTGGTGGTGGTCTGTTTGCCATTGGTACGTTGGTGGCGGTGATGCATATGGATGTAGCGGGTCGCTTCGGCTTGGCATTGGGTGCCTGGGGTGCAGTCCAGGCCACAGCGGCCGGAGGCGGCATAGCCTTGGGAGGTGCAATTCGTGACCTGGTCTCAACTTTGGCGGCCAACGGCCTGCTAGGCGAGGTGGCCATGGGCAGGCCGGCACTTGGTTACACTGTGGTTTATCACATTGAGATAGCCTTACTGTTTGCCACGCTTATCGCCATTGGTCCATTGGTGAGTGTCATGGGCAAAGAGCTGCGAACAGCATCAGCAATGTTTGGTCTGGCTGAGTTTCCCGGCTAACCGCTGAATTGGTCTCGCTGGCTGGCATGACACTCACATAAACGGTCCTGATAAAGCCTGATGCAATTGTTATCCAAGAGGCAAAAGAAATGAATGATACGGGGCTGTTGAAGCGAATGAAATTTTGTATCAATGAGGAGGACTGATGATGGAAATCGGAGCCATAACCAGTTATATCGATGTCGCACAGGTTGTGCTGTACGTATTCTGGCTGTTTTTCTTTTCGCTTGTTTTCTACCTGCGGCAGGAGGACAAGCGTGAAGGTTACCCATTGGAGCCGGATCCTGCTGTACCTTCCGATCACTTCAAGAGACGTATGGAGGGATTTCCACCCTTGCCGAAACCCAAGACCTTTAGAATGCATGATGGTCGGACTCAGCAGGCTCCCAGGGCAGGCGATCATGATCCGCAGGTCAAGGCTGAACCTCTGGAGCACTGGCCCGGCTCACCGCTGGTTCCAACCGGCAATCCCATGTTGGATGCGGTAGGGCCAGCCTCCTATGCACAAAGGCCGGATCATCCGGAACCTGCCTTGCATGGCGAACCGCGATTTGCTCCCCTACGCCTGGCCGGTGACTATTCTGTGGCCTCACAGGACCCGGATCCGCGAGGTATGGCGGTGATCGGTGCTGATGGTGAGAGTGGTGGCACTATCGCCGATATCTGGATTGATCGTTCAGAACTGCAGATTCGCTACTTCGAGGTCAAGGTGGCCGGGCCGGAGGACAAGCATGTGTTGTTACCCTTTGGTTTCTGCCGTATCAACGGCTCTCGGCGGGAAGTTAAGGTGGTGTCCATACTATCTACCCAGTTCATTGATGTACCGGCCACCCGTAACCCCGATCAGGTAACGCAGCTTGAGGAAGATCGCATTATGGCCTACTACGGTAGTGGACATCTGTACGCTACGCCGCAGCGACAGGAGCCCCTGCTGTGAATGACTGCATTGATGAAATTGAAGCTGTTCCCGGCCTGCCTGAGGAACTACCTCGCGGCGAGACCATACTCTGGCAGGGGGCACCGGACTGGCGTCTGGTTGCCAGAAATACATTTCACTTGCGGTTGCTGGCGGCCTATTTTCTGGTGTTGCTGGGACTCAGAGCGGTGCTGGCGATCTGGTCTGGTGCTGCCATCTCGGTTGTGATGCAGTCAGTGATGATAATGGCCTTACCTGGCTTGCTGGTTGGTGGGGTGTTTACCATGGGTGCCTGGCTTATCGCCAGTACGACCATGTATACGGTCACCAGTAAGCGTCTGGTAATGCGGTTTGGGTTGGCACTTCCATTGTGTATCAACCTACCTTTTGCCCATATTCAGGCTGCTGCCGTCAGATGCTTTGCGGATGGTTTTGGTGACATTCCATTGACGGTGGACAGTAGCCACCGCTTCTCCTATGTGGTGATGTGGCCTCATGCAAGGCCATGGCAATGGCGACGACCTCAACCCATGTTGCGAGGTATTGCTGAGGCAAGGGCCGTGGCCGAACTTATTGCCAACGCAGCAAGTGCCAGCTTACCAGCTACTGAGCATCACGACTTCAACCCGACAGCTGATGCCATGAAGAATGAGGCCCATCTAACAACGGTAGCGACGGGAGAAATGGCGTGAATCATCAGGCAGGGGAGCCGCCTTTTCCCTCCCGCCGAGCCATACTGTCAGCTATGGCACTGATCGGCTTTACATTGCTGGCGGTTACGACCTCCCGATTGACTGCTGTCGGTGTCACCGAGCTGCCGACGGCAGTGCCGACCATAAGTCGTGCGCTGGTATTTGAGGATATGCAAGATGGTTCTGTGCTGGTGTCCGATTCAGTAGAACAGGTGGTGATCGATAGATTCAATCCCGGTGACGGAGGCTTTGTTCGGGGCGTGCTGCGGAGTCTGAATCGCGGTCGCAAACTGCGGGGTGTCACTGTCGAACATGCATATGATTTAGTGCGCTGGGATGATGGGCGGTTGTCGCTGCTGGATCCAGTCACTGGGGCCAGGGTTGATTTGGAGGCTTTTGGACCGACTAATTTCGAAAGCTTTGCTCGTTTGTTAGGTACGACATCTCTGGAAATGCCGCTGGACTCCCAGGTCTCGTTACGGCATTTATGATTTTGCGGAAGGCACAACAAGGCGACCATCTTGATTGATATTGTTCTGCTTGTTGCTTATGCACTGTTTCTGTGGTGGTTCAGTACAGGTCTGGTCCTGTATCTGATCAGGCTGGCACCACATACCTTCAGAACCAGTCTGATTGTTGCCAGTGCTTTGGCCTTGCTGGCATTGGTTGGTTTGGCTTGGAGTAGCACTTGTGAGACGACGTTTGCGGCCTATCTCAGTTTTACCTGCGGTCTGATGGTGTATGCCTGGCAGGAGCTCAGTTACTACACGGGGTTTCTCACTGGTCCTCGCAAGGTTCGTTGCGAAAAGGGCTGTCATGGCTGGCGTCATTTTGGACATGCCATCGGGTCCAACCTCTATCATGAACTGGCGACCTTGCTGGGAGCTGGCGTTGTCCTTTGGGTGTGTCGGGATGCTCCCAATCAGGTGGGCATGTGGACCTACATGGTGTTGTGGGGCATGCAACTGAGTGCCAAGCTTAACGTTTTCCTTGGCGTGCGTAACTTGAGTGAGGAGTTTTTGCCGAACCACATGCAACATCTCAAAGGGTTTTTAAATAAACGTTCAATGAATTTGCTGTTTCCTTTTTCCATTGTGATTGGCACGGTATTGACGGTATGGCTGGTGCAGCTGGCCCTGGCGGCTGGTGCGGACAGTTTTGCTGTCGCCGGCTGGAGTCTGCTGGCCAGTCTGATGGCATTGGGAGTCCTAGAGCACTGGTTACTTATTCTGCCTTTGTCTGCCACTGCCTTATGGCAATGGTGGCTGGCTCTGCAGGAAAGCATTCCTGCCCCGGGCAGTCAGAGCCAGCATTCCCGCCGCAGACCTGAACTGAGCAGTATGACAGCCCTGTCCCTGTCAAATTCACCGCTCAGTAGTTCCAGCGCGATAGCGGCATCGAGCAACGAGGTCATCAGTAAACGGACTTGTCTTATGCATGGTCGGGAAAATTAATTTTCAGATTCAGGTAATGAGACATTTTGCGACATTACGACCCCTTGCTTGATCACGAAACTATCGCCATGGGCAAGACCAGACAGGCAAAGAAAAAATCTGCTCAAGTTAGCAGATCAGGAACTTCGGGCCCTACGGTAAAAACTTCTGTAAAGACCGAGACTGGTCAGATAGCCTTGCGCAAGAGGAGTTCTTCTGCCGAATCCGACTCTAATGGCCCTGCTCCAGGTCAGGCTGCCCCGGCCAAACCGGAGTTTCCTTTTACTGCCATCGTTGGGCAGGAGGAAATGAAGTTGGCTCTGATTTGTGCCTCAATTGATCCTGCTCTGGGTGGAGTGCTTATTTTTGGTCACCGCGGAACCGGTAAATCCACAGTAGTGCGGTCTCTTTCAGCACTGCTGCCACCTGTGCGTCGGGTCTTGGACTGCCCCTACAACTGTGATCCCGAGGTGCCGTTCAAAGGTTGCAAACAGTGCCAGCAAGGTCATGGTGCAAGTCGGCTGCCGAGTCGACTTGAACGCGTGCCGGTAGTCGATCTGCCGCTGGGTGCCACCGAGGATCGGATTGTGGGAGCCCTGGATTTGGAGCGGGCACTGATCGCTGGTGAGAAGGCTTTTGAACCTGGCTTGCTGGCACGAGCCAATCGTGGATTTCTTTACATTGATGAGGTCAATCTTTTG
>JAPORB010000251.1 GCA_026710425.1 Gammaproteobacteria bacterium | reverse complement strand
CTGGCCTCAGTGTTCTCCAACCTGATGATGCTGGCCTTCCTGATTGATCAGGTTCGGGGCCTGTGCTGTCAACTATTCCAACAGGCATAGGAAAAGACGGAACGGCCCCGTTATTTCTGGCACAAGGTCAGGACCCGGTTTGATGAGTACCTACTGCCCGACTGGGAAATACTGTACGGCAGTATCGCCTACGACATTGAAGTGCAAGCATCAAGGGCACCTGAGATAAACGGTTGATGATGACCCGTTATGGCTGATGGTGTAATGTTCAGATCCGTCAGCAAAAAGCTGCAAGTGAAACGTCCGACAGAGAGGAAAGGTTACTTGTGACTGCAAGTCATATTGAGTGGAAAATTAGCTGATGAGAACGCATTCTGACGGGTAAAAACCATGAAAAATCAGTGGGCAGACATCATTCTGGCTGAGATTACCCTCAAGTCATAGGCACAAACCCACTGACGACCCTTAGCGGGAATTGCTGATAAATCAAGGGTTCTGGAATTGCGCAAATCCTTCAATGAAGAAAATTAACTGAAGGAAATGAGTGACCCAGAATGGGGCTCTAACAAAAGTAGAGACCGATATGTATTTGGGTCTGGAAAAACTCTACCTCAGTAGGAATAAGTGATGAAGAGACCGAAAGTCCAAGGCATCATTGATGTAGCGATCGATAAGACTACAGAGATGAATCCTCAGAAAACTGATGGGAAATGGCTTGAGGTTGTCACAGTCGAGTCCGGTCCTTATATCAAAGAATGGGATATAGAGAAATGCTGGGCTTGGGAAAACTGGCCTGAAAGGGAGATACACTTTCCAAAAACCACCAGGCAAGATGTTGGGATAGATGCAGTAGCCATGCGTCGTAGCGACCAAAAATATATAGCCGTGCAGTGCAAGTCTCGACAACTTAATAAAGAAGGTCGTGGTGATTCACTTAAAAGTGATGAGATAGCAAAATTTGCTTCTGCATCTGCATCAGAATTCTGGGCTGAACGTTGGATAGTTACTAACGGCGATAATCCACTTGCCAGTGGTGCAAGACAGGCATTGTCGATGCACACCGCACCCCTCAAACTGGTCAATATTACAAACGATCTTCACCAGCAACTGGAAGCGAGCACTGTATCCGGGGAGGATATAAATTCTCGACTAGACCCGGAATATGGCGAATTGCTACAAACCAAATCCAGTATGCAAGATGAAGCTGTCTCAACCAGTGTTCGTATTCTTAAAGAAATGGAACATTCAACTAGCGGCGGATTACCGGAGGGAGAAGCCCGCGGCAAAATAATTCTTCCCTGTGGAACAGGCAAGACCCGCATATCCCTTCGAATTATAGAAGAGCTTACACCGTCAGGAAAAATATCTATCGTACTGTGTCCATCTATTGCTCTTGTTGGTCAGATACGACGTGAATATCTGCAAAATGCACGCGGCTTGATTGATGTGCTGGCAGTCTGCTCGGATGCCACTGCGGGGTTTGATCCTAAAAAAGAAGGAGTTCGCAACGCCACACTTGATCCAACAATCGACAGCAGTAATTTCAGCGCATCCGAGGTAAAAGGCAAGGTAACTACTGATGTTAGTGAAATAGCGAAATGGATACGTAAGGATTCTGTTGGTAAGGGAATTAAGGTTCTTATTGGTACTTATCAAAGCAGCATAAGGGTATCGGATGCCTTATTGAAAACAGAAATTAAAGCTTGTGTATTGATTGCAGATGAAGCACATAGAACTGCGGGGCTAAAACGAAGAAATTCAAAGTCAGTTGCTACAACTGCAGAGGAACAACGACTTCGTGACTTCACGGTTTGTCATGACAATGCCAGATTTCCTGTAACCTATCGTGTTTACCAGACGGCCACACCACGCATTTACGATGGAAAAAAACCTACTGGAAACACTAACTGGATTGTGCGTTCAATGGACGATGAGACCACTTTCGGGGTGGAGTTATATCGCAAGAGCTACCTTGAAGCTGTTCGCAATAAATGGTTGTCAGATTATCGCATAATCGCCATGGGCATCAATGACCTCGGGGCATTCACGACAGCAAATAATTTGGCCAAAGCGACCAAAAGCACTGGCCGCAGAAAATTGACTACGGCGGACTATCTTCGGGGTTTAGCCTTTTCTCTGACAATGGGAGGTGCAACCCAAGGGGAAGAAGTGGACATCAAGTCGTGTATCGCATTCATGAATACCGTAGATAAGTCGCGAAATATGGCGACAGACCTTCAGGCGGATAACGTCAAAAAATGGGTTTCCCAATGGCTTAATGAGAATGCGGTCGGCAGGACTGCCACTGATTACAGTCTGGAGCATCTTGATGCATCAAGCAGTGCTGCGGCGCGAGAAACTGCAAAAGCCAGACTTGCCGCCGCTGATGCAGAGCACCCACATGGCATCATCAATGTGGGGATATTTGGAGAAGGAACAGATTCGCCGTCGTTGAGTGCCGTGGCATTCCTTGAAGCGCGTAAGAGTCCCATAGACGTGGTACAAGCAGTTGGTCGAGCAATGCGAACAGCACCCGGTAAAGATGTGGGGTATATCATTTGTCCTATTTTGATTCCACCAACCGCTGATCCTGAGAAGTGGCTTAGCAACAGTGATGCCGATGAGGGATGGCAGGAATTAGGCCAAATATTACTTGCCTTGCGTGCCCACGATCAACGAATTGAAGAGAGTCTTGAAGATCTGTTGCAGCTATATATTCCCAAACCACCAGCGGTAGAGTGTAGCATGGTTGCTATAGCCAAGGGAGAAGGTGGAAGTATCCAGTATGGCTTAGTTGTGGGTCCTAGTGGCACTGCACAGAAGGCGGTCGAAGAAGTACTAGCCGGGAAATCTCAGGTAGAGGTGGGAATACAGCACTTGGACGTAAAGCTCACATACAATGAAGAGCCAGATCCATATACGAGAGGTATCCGCCAGCAATCAGTTGACAGTGAAGAGGACATTATTGGCGTTGAGCTGGAGATCACACAGATATTTACGGGAAAGAAAAACAGGGACGGAACAGTAGAACTCCGTACTGATTCAGTAGCTCGGAATAAGCCAAATGCAGATGAGATACGCGGCGTTGTGAATATACAAAAAACTCAAGCCAAAGCCAGAAAAATGATAAACAATGGTGAGGGCGGCATTCGTGTACAGAAGAAAGAAAAGCCCAAGAATCAACCAACTACCAAAGATCTACAAGAGGAACAAGGCCAGCTCATACTCAAACTCAGCGGACTTGAAGACCATGGCAGTGCAATAAAGATGAATCTACTGTCGAAGTCTGGCCTAAGTGAGAATAGGGTGATGCGCGACCTTAATATTTTGGAGTCAAGCATTACTGAGGCTGCACACCATATGCGTGCGGATGGACTATTACCTACATTAAACCGGCACTTTGGACTTGATCAGCTAAAAAGTAGCACTGAGAAGCAAGCAGATGGCTGCACTATAGCAGCATTGCTGATGATGAATGCCGCCATGTTACACCAAAGAATAAGCAATGGTGGTTGGCTTTCAGGAATTAGCGACCTCTCACTCATGAAAAATGAAGCTGGAGTGGTAAGGAAAATAAGTCGCGAATGGGAGCGCATCATGCGTCATGACTTCAGGCCGGTGCTTGAACCAGCTCTCGAGACCATCTACGCGGTAGAAGTGACCGGTAAAGCTGCCGGTTTAGAACGTACGCTGCATCATCTGGCCGCAGAGGCCGCACGCATCGCTGAAACATATGCGGACATAGGCGCCGATCACGCTGGCCCGCTATTTAATCGTGTTATGGGAAATCAGGCATCCGATGGAGCATTTTTCTCCAGGCCTGTTGCCGCTTCACTTGCTGCACGCCTAACCTTGGATGCCTGCGGCGATCTGGACTGGTCAGACTCAAAGGTCTGGAAGCGTCACAAGACCGTAGATTTGGCATGTGGCAGTGGGACCCTTCTTGCAGCCATGCTGACTGATATGAAGCGGAGAGCCACCGATAAAGGTGCTGACACTGAAAAACTAAATCAGCTTCAGAAACTGGCGGTAGAAGATGTAATCAAGGGCCTGGATATCAATCCGGTTTCGTTACAGCTCGCTGCATCTCAGCTGACAGCCGGTAACCAACGCGTAAGTTATCGTAGAATGGGTTTGCATCTGATGGCATATGGTCCCGACAAGGAGGCTCCGGATCGGGTAAATGTAGGTACCCTTGAGCTGTTGGCCCAGAGGGTCATAGTTCAAAGACCAACCGAGCTTGAGTTTGATGACGATGTCATTAATTCTCAAGTCACATGGAATTCGAATGATAACTCCGAACTGGAAGATGCAGTCGATGCGGTGAAAAATGCTCGCATTGTTATCATGAATCCGCCTTTCACTAATCGTGCCAAGATGGGAGAAAAGTTTCCTAAGGAGATACAAAAAGCATTACGCATCCGAGCAGATGGTATGGAGCAAAAACTGACGCAAGCCGATCCTGGTCTGGAGAGATTTGCGGACAAAAACTCAGTTGGTCCGCTTTTTGTGGGTCTGGCGGAACATTGTATAGATCAGGCCGATGGTGTCCTTACAATGATAAATCCGACCATAGCACTAACCACCACCTCTGGGCAGCGTGAACGCCTCTTGCTCGCCCAACGCTTCCATATTCATACGATTTTAACTTCGCACCAGCCTAGAAATATCAACTTGAGTCAGCATACTGCTATAAACGAGAGCATTGTAGTGATGAAGCGATTAAGTGGCAAAAAACCACGGACTCGCTTCATAAATCTTGACAGAATGCCAAAGGACGAAGGAGAGGTTGAAGATTTTTATTCCAGTTTACATTGCTGTGAAGAAGGTATGCTGGCAAACGGTTGGGGTGAAGTCTCTTACTGGCCTGCTGAGAAAATTGAAGCTGGTGATTGGACACCAGCGATCTGGCGCTCGCCTGTTTTGGCCAAGGCAGCAGCCGATTACTCAAATAATTCAGACCTGGGTTCATTAAGAGATGTAACAGGCCAATCTCCTCAGGCGACTGGCCAAGTTCTGCGTGGTGCTTTCGAGAAATCTGATTCTGGTGTTCCAGGATCTTTCCCCATACTGAAATCCAAAAGCGGGGTGATAGGACAAACGACAATACATAGTAATCCTGATGAGTACTGGATTCTCAAGAAGAGAGATGAACAAACTCGCCTTTCTAATGGAGGCAGCTACCCCGAAGCGGACCGAATCCTGGAAAAAGCTGGGTATTTGCTGATAACTGCCGGTCAAGATAACGCGAGTGCGCGTTTGGTAGCCGTGGCAGCTGATAATGAGTATGTAGGTAATGGCTGGATGCCTGTTGCTGGAGTATCTCCGAAGGAGGCAAAGGCGGTGGCTGTATTCTTGAATTCGACAGTGGGACGGCTGCAAATGATGCGAAATGCGGGGCGGAAATTAGAGTTTCCGACATATAGTGCAGCGGAGACATCGGAAGTCCGCATCCCCAATATTAAAGATGAACGTATATGCGCTACACTGACCGAGTGTTGGAATTCTACCAAGGAAATGGAAGTTCCTCCGTATCGGGACGGTGAATGTATAGTACGCCATCTCTGGGATCAAGCTGTAGCCGAGGCAATGAGATGGGATGCTGTTGAGTTAATGCGACTGCGTCTATTGTTACACCAGGAACCGCATGTAAGTGGACTGGGCTTTGGGCAGTATGCAGATTATATTCAGGCGGATGCGATAGATCGTGAACGTTTCACAAAGCTTGCTGATAAATGGGAATCTGAAACCTGGTTTATATCTAATCCCGATAGTGTAGCAGCTCATCCAGCCCACATTGAAATCATTGATATGGGCGATACTGTGGTTCCTCTGATTCTTGAGAGGGTGCGTGAAAATCTGGAAGGGAAGCGAAAAACTGGAGGCAATTGGTATTCAGCACTGCGCAATATTACCGGTGCCAACCCAATAAAGCCCAACGACCGCGGAAATCAATCTGCTATGCAAAAGGCATGGCTGGATTGGGGCGTTCGCAATGGATACAGTTAATTGGGAGCAAACGTTAGTAAGAATATTCCCAAGACTTTCCAGTGAAGGATTAAGGATAGTAGAAGAAGAGACAAATCAATATAATTGCATCGCATATGCGGTTGGGGATAAAAACACCTGGTGGTGGCCTAATAAAGCTGAATTTTTTTGGCCACCGTGGTCAATATCCGACACAAAGATTGAAAGTCTGGAACAAGTTTTCGATGGCCTGGGATATGAAAAATGTGAAGACCATAGTCTTGAGACTGGATATGAGAAAGTGGCATTATATGAAAAGCAAGGTTTATTTACTCATGCTTCATTACAGATGGCCAGCGGACACTGGCGCAGTAAGCTGGGTATAGGTCCACTGATTGAACATCTCTGTCCGGAATCTCTTACCAGTGAGGTTTATGGCAAACCAACAATTATCATGCGGAGGCATTCAAGCTATTCTCTGAATCCAGAATGAGAATTGGAGTTTGCCATAATTCTATGGACATGTAGGTAACTTAAAAAACAAACAAGAGTTGAATCATCTCAATATTCTGATTTTCATATTCTTAACATAAACTTTTTTTGTAACTCAATAACCCGTGGCAATGCCCAATATTGGTACTAGCCTTGATTAACTTGTGCTGAACGATTTCAGCGGCAACTATCCTGTGTAGCAGGTTAACAAAAGTGCCCTTCAGTGCCCTCCCAAGGAACGGGCAAGTGTGGTCTTGCCACATTGCCGGGACCCAACCAGTGCCACTTCGGGAAAGTGAGCGAGGCACTGCCTGAGGACATAAATGATCTTGCGTGGAATCATCGGATAATCATGCAAAATAGAAATTTAATTCTATTTTGCATAAAAGTACTCTGTATTTTGTTTGAATGGATGCTCTGATGGTTATGGTAGGCACTCCCTCGGTCTGATTTCCCTTCACTCTACATGTAAGCGGTATTACGCTGACGTATCGCCATAATAGTATGATATGACGGTAAATACTTAAAATGAGAACTGTTGCAGAAACTCTGCAAGTAGCTCAACTCTCAGCTTTCTAATTCAGCGGGTTTTACTGCTGCCTAAAACGGATATTCTTGTGAGTGCAAACAGCACGGCACCCAGTATGATCCAGAAGAAGATAATTGACCACTCTTGCGGCCAGAGCAGAGCCGAGGGGCTGCCCGGAAAATACAACACTCCAATCCCAATGGACAATACGAAAGCCAGATAACCAGTTGCCATGCCACCAGGGGCTCGGTAAGGGCGTTTCAGTTCGGGTTCATTTTTTCGCAGAGCGATAAAGGACAAAGCTACAAATCCATAAGCTACCACAATCCCTAAGCCGCCTGCATTCACCAACCAGACCACAGCGGCACGACCAAAGAAAGGGCTGATAATTGATAACGCTCCAATAAGCAGTATGGCGTTTTTAGGAGTATGGTAGCGGGGATGAATCTCAGCCAGAAAACCTGGCATCATTCCGGCCTTGGCCATGGCGTAAATGGCGCGACTGGCACCCACAATCAGGGCATTCCAGCTGGTGATAATTCCGGCCAACCCGGCCAGTAACAGTACCGTTCCACCCAGTTCACCATAGATGGTTGCATTGGCCTCGGCAGTTGCCAGATCAGCCGCTGCCAGTGCCTCAAAATCCATGACCAGACCAACACCAATGATGACCAAGGCATACCAGGCAATGGCCATGACCACTGACAGGATCAAGGCAATACCAATATCCCGAAACGGCAGATTAATTTCCTCCGCTGCCTGGGGGATGATGTCAAACCCAACAAACATGAAAGGAACCATGACTAATACGATGGCCACACCCCTGATCCCATCACTAAACAGAGGCTCGATATTACTGATCGAGCCGGAAAAAGTGGCACCAGAGAGAAACATAAACCCGACAGCAAGGATAATGATTACCACAGTGCTCTGAGCAATAGCGACCATCTTAACCCCGAGCACATTCAGTGTGGTCATGATCAAGGCACCGGCAATACCGGTCGCTACCCAGGTGGCATGAACCTCCCAGCCAGCGACCGTCCAGAGATGGCCTATGTCAAGGCCGGGCACGAGTGGGCTCAATACGGTAGGGAGAGCCACAGCCTCGAAAGCGATAACAGACATATAACCGAGGATGATGGCCCAGGTACAAATAAATGAGGCTTTGGTACCTAGTGCTCGTTCGCTGTAGACATGCTCGCCACCGGCAAAGGGCAAGGCCGATGCCAACTCGGCATAAGTAAGGCCAACAATAGCGATGGCACTGCCACCCACCAAAAATGCCGTGATGGCCCCAGCACGCCAGCGGAAGTGATCCAGGTTCCTGTGAGTACTACCCAGCTCCACCCGATCATGGCGCCAAAGGCCAGAGCAATCACATCTCGACGGCCCAGTACCCGCAGAAAACTAGATTTTTCAGAGGAATTAGCCATGTTGGGAAGAGCAGGGCGAAAGGCCATGACCCGTTGAGTTGTTTAGATTAGATTGCAATGATTTGTCTTCACAATTGTAGTAAGAAAGTCTCTGCTATCTATCAGGTCAATGGTTTAACTCAAAACAACAGATTTCTGATATAAAACCAAACCCGGCATCAGAGCGTAAATTTTATGCATATCCCGAACTCGGACCAATGCGGTCAACGGCTATTTAAAGTCTGTCAACTAATAAGCTCATCAGGATCAGCCTTACTGGCATTTCACCAGGCTCAGGATATATATCATCGCTTTAGCAGTGGCACACACTATGTGTCTCTGCGTACACAATGGCTAAACTGCTTTTGTTTTATTTTCGTCGCAAATTATTTCCGCACATAGGAAAACTCATCCAAGTGCTCTCAATGTCCAAATATCGCAACTAGGGTTTGCAGGAGTCCGTAAGTGCAGAAATTGATGATTATGAGCGTCTTTTGTCTGGGCCTGCTCAGCGGCTGCGAAACCAGCACGGTCCCCAAGTTTGAACACATGACCCTCGAAGAATTGGCAGAATACAACAAGAGCCGTAATCTGGCGCAGATGATTGTGTGCAGTGATGAGAACCGTTCCTTCAGCCGAGTGCGTCGCCGTCGCTGCATGACAGTAGAAGCCATGTACGGCTCCGATGTGCAGCTCAGCCAGTTGCAGTTGCTGAACAACATACCTGGCTTGGGGACAGGGGAATGAATCTGCGCTGTGAACCACAGAGTTTGCAGCCACCCTCCTATTTTCCTCTACTGTAAACCAGTTCACCGCCAATCCAGGTCTTTTCAACTTTCACGTCCAGAATCTCCTCCGGGTCGATACCAAGCAGGTCATCAGACAGTAGAATCATGTCTGCTAATTTGCCAGCTTCCAAAGAGCCCTTTTTGTCCTCATCAAAAACCAGATAGGCACCAAGCAAAGTATAGGCACGGATGGCTTCTTCCATGGAGATGGCTTCATCCGGTCCATACACAGTGCCAGTCATGCCCTTGCGAGTGACTGCCGCATAGAGCCCTACCATGGGGCCGATAGGGAGAATGTCACTGGAGATAGCGACGGTTATGCCACGCTCCATAGGTGAGCGCAGAGGGTTGTTATGTTGCAGTCTCCAGCCATCTAGGTAGGCAGCATAGCGACCCTCAAGGGTGTAGGTAAAGTTGGGTTGCTGGCTAATGTGGATACCATGGCTGGCCATCAATTCCATGGTCAGGTCGGGTGGCCGCATGGAAAAATGATTGAGGTAGTGCCGGTGGTCTTGGCGTGGATTGCGCTCAAGCGCATCTGCAAGGGTATTCACGACCAGGACGATTGCAGCGTCACCAATGGCATGAATGCCCATCTGGAAACCGGCATCATGTATTTCATTTAACAAGGCGGTCAGTTCACCCTCGGCCATGTTTAGATACCCGCGGTATTCTCCTTGACCTAGGTAGGGTACCAATGTGAAAGCGGCAGGGCCGGTAAAACCGCCATCGGCAAATACCTTGATAGGTCCAGGCTTGAGAAAATCATTGCCTGCTCCGACCCGAGTATTGAGTGCTTTAATTGCCTCTGGATCATGCCACTGAAACTGCAGAGCCGATCGCGGCAGTGGCAATTCGCTTGCAGCATACAAATCTTCGAACATCTCGTATTCTGCAGGTGTCTTGGAAGCATCGGTGATGGAAGTAATTCCCATTTCCAGCAGGGCATTGAGATTGATCTCAAGGCTGGCAATCAACTCTTCATAGGTGGAATCGGGAACCAGTCGACTGACCAGAGCTTGTCGTTCCCGAATAATGCCATTTAGCTCGCCATCCTCACCACGCTCGATAACACCGCCATCTGGTTGCGGTGTCTGTAAGGTGATTTCGGCCAGATCCAAGGCCAGTGAATTCACCACGGCACTGTGGCCACCAGCCCTAGTCAAAATTACCGGGTTTGATGGTGCAGCAGCATCCAGATCAGCCCGCAAAGGCCGACGACCCTCATCCAGTTCGTCTTCACTCCAGCCATAACCCGTAATCCACTCACCCTCTCCGAGTTGATCCACCTTGTCACGAATCAGTGTCTGCATCTCGGCAATGGAAGTGACCTTGCCCAGTTCAATGAAGCGCAGTGGACGACCACGAATGTGCGTGTGAGAGTCATTGAATCCGGGCATAAGCAGTTTGCCCTGCAGATCAATTACCACTTCACCGCGATAGTGTTCGGCCAAGCTATTGTCACCAGTTGCAACAATCAGCCCCTCATCCACCACCAAGGTACTATGTATTGAAAAATTTTCATCAACGGTGAGCACCTTGCCGCCTGTCATAACGAGATCGACAGACACAGGATCTGAGGTGATCTGATTGTCGCCCACCTCAGCAGATTGCCTCTGGTCACAGGCTCCCAGAGACAAACATACAATGAGTGAAAGATTAATGGTCAGTGCTCTCACGCACATAATTCCTATTCTTTTCTTGTTGGTTTCATTCATCCCATTGATCAGTGGTGTTTCAGCTGAGCAATGAATTTTTTCTGACAAAATCCATTGTCTGAGACAGTGCTCCAGAAAACTGCTCAATCATTTCATCTATCTGATCCCTGGTAATTATCAGTGGTGGACAAAAGGCCAGGCAGTTTCCGCTCACCGCCCTAATCAGCAGTCCATTATTCTGACAGTATAGTCTGGCTGTCTGACCTACCTGCCCGTTGGGAAACCCCTGTCGCTTTTGCTTGTTGGACACCAGTTCCACCGCTGCAATCAGTCCCTTGCCTCTTACTTCCCCCACCAGCGGATGTTCACTGAACTCTTGCAACCGCGACTGCATATAGGCACCAACTTCTGCGGCATGCTCAAACAATTTGTCTCGCCGATAAATCTCAATGGCTTTCATGGCAGTGGCAGCAGCCACAGGATGACCAGTGTAAGTATAGCCATGTCCGAAAATGCCAAGTTGGTTGCTGGGTTCCAGCATCGCCTCATACATGAACCCCGGAATAATTGCAGCACTGATAGGTATATACGCTGCAGACAGTTGTTTGGCCAGACTCATCAGCTGAGGCTGAATCTGCATGGTGGTGGAGCCAAAGTCATTGCCGGTGCGACCGAAACCACAAATCACTTCGTCAGCCCAGAACAGTATGTCGTGTCTCGATAACACTTTTTGCAGAGCTATGAAGTAGCTTTCTGGTGGCACAACAACACCGGCAGCACCACCGATAGGTTCAGCGACAAAAGCCGCGATGGTGTGGGCACCTTCCCGCTCAATCAATGCCTCGACATCAGCCACCAAGCGACTTACATACTCGTTTTCACTCTCGCCATTGTGCTGACCATGGTAGTAATGGGGGCATTCCGCACGCAGAATACCGAGTGCCTCAACAGGCACATCAAAATGAGTATGCATAACCGGCAGTCCGGTGAGTGCTGCGGCCGCCATGGTGACCCCGTGGTAGGAACGGTCAAAGGCAATGATTTTTTTCTTTTGGGGTTTGCCAATCACATTAAAATAGTAGTGCAGCATCTTGATGTGTGAATCATTGGCTTCACTGCCGGAGTTGGCCAGAAAGATGCGGGCATTCTCAATCGGGACCAGTTCGCTCAGGGTGTCTGCCAGATCCCTGGCTACCTGGTGAGTTCGTCCACCAAACATATGACTAAATGGCAGGGTTTTCAGTTGTGTGGTAATGGCATCAATCAGTTCTTCATTGCCGTAGCCCAAAGCCGAGCACCAAAGGGCTGCCAGACCCTCCAGATAGCGATTACCGTTGTCATCATAAACATAAATTCCCTCACCGCGTACGATATTCAATTGCTCGACCTGGGTGAGGTTAGTGGTAGGGTAGAGTAGCGAGGTCATGGGTTTAAGAATAATGCAGTAAGCCGATGATTGCCAGTCGAGCTGAACTCAAGAACCTTTGCTAATTGAGCATTGCTCCAAAAGCCGTGCTGAAAGGCGAGCAATGAGTTTTGGGCAAGGCCGGAGTTTGTGATACCGTATTCCATGGTAAGGGTTTACTCCTGACTAACCGCGTGAACTATGTTCGCCTACCTCATGCTTTGGCCCTTTGTAGTCGTAAGCAGTTAGGTAGGGGCAGTGACCCCTGTTTTTCAACTTGCAATGTAAAACCCCATGCCGCCAATCCCGATCACCCAAATCAGATCAACCTATTCCTGCAAAACCGTCCTGCAGAATAGTATTGAGCGACCTGTTGAGAGATGATCATATGATCGCTTCTGGATTATCCAGATTCTTTTTTCTTTGCACAGCATTGCAAGTGGTCTGTCTGCTTCTAGTGACATTAGCCACTTCAGTGCCTGCTTCGGCCCAACCCAATCCATACCAGGTGACCTACAACTGGGGCAAGCTACCCAATGGCCGCATGATGGGTGTGGTCACCGGCGTACATCCCGATCCCGATGGTGAGCATTTATGGATCGTGGAGCGCTGTGGTGCCAATCAGTGTGCCGGGTCCGATCTCAACCCTATTCACAAGCTGGATCGAGATGGCAATGCGGTTAAATCTATAGGAGCCGGTTTGTTTGCTTGGCCGCATGGTTTCGATCTGGACTTCGAAGGCAACCTGTGGATTACCGAAGGTGCTCCGGCCGGAGATGCCCGGGGTAACCTAGGACTGGAGCGGGGTATGGGCCATCAGGTACTCAAGCTAAATCAGGATGGGGAAGTTCTGATGCGGTTGGGCGAGGCCGGAATATCAGGAGATGATGCTAGGCATTTTAACGGGCCATCAGCCGTGCTGATTGCCCCCAATGGAGAAATCTGGATTGCCGACGGGCACCGGGGAGGCAACAACCGCATTGTTAAGTTATCACCAAACGGAGAATTCCTGTTGCAGTTAGGGGGTGGAGTCGAATCGCTCAGTCGAGAGAGTGGACGCTTCAATGATCCTCATGACCTTAAGATGGATTCACAGGGACGTCTTTTTGTTGCCGATCGGGGCAACAATCGAATCCAAATCTTCGATCAACAGGGTGAATTGCTGGACATCTGGACCCAGTTCGGACGACCCAGTGGTTTGTGGATCGACGATAACGATATACTTTATGCAGCAGATGGCATGTCTGGCGAGCAGTGGAATCGAGGCTGGCAACGGGGCATTCGCATTGGTGACTCCCGCAGCGGCTATGTCTCAGAGTTCATTCCTGATTATGAGGTGCCCACGGGTAGCGGCATAGAGTTCCTGGCCACCGACCGGGAAGGCAGTATATTTGCCGGGCAAGTTGGACGGCAGCGTTTTGAAAAATATGTCAGGGTTCGTCCCTGACAAATAAATGGAGCAATTTTTATCATGAGCTTTGTACCTGATTTACTGAAGGGCAAGCGTGCTATTGTCACTGGCGGGGCTACCGGTATCGGTTCCCATATCGTGCGCAAGCTCGGTCAACTCGGTGCCAATGTCGGCATCATCAGTCGTCGGCAAGAAAGCTTGCAGACAGCCGTAAAATCATTCGCAGCGGATGATAATCTTGAGGTGCACTACCAAGTGGGAGATGTACGGAAGGAAACGGTGATCCAAGCGGCGGTCGCTAGTCTTGCCGATAAGATGGGGGGCCTTGATATAATGGTGTGCAATGCCGCCGGTAATTTTATTTGCCCAACCGAGAACCTCTCTGCCAACGGCTGGCGCACGGTGATTGATATTGATCTCAACGGCACTTTTCATAGTTGCAAGGCCGCATTGCCCTACCTCAAGGAAGCAACTGACGGAGGACGAATCATATCGATCAGCACTTCCCAAGCCAATACTGGCTGGCCAACTGCCGCACATGCAGGTGCAGCGAAGGCCGGTATTCAGAATCTGATGCAGAGCTTGGCTGTGGAGTGGGGACCCTATGGTATAAGGGCCAACTGGATTACACCGGGACCAATTGAGGGCACTGAGGGTGTGGAACGGCTTATTACAGCTCAAGGGCGCACTGACGAAGTGCTGGAAAAAATACCCCTCGGTCACTTTGGCAACGGAGAAGATATTGCGAATGCAGTCGTGTATCTGGCCTCAACTACAGGTCGTTATGTGTCTGGAACCGAGTTGGCTGTCGATGGTGCTGCCAGGTGGGGACGAATTTAAGATGCAAGAAAGATGATAACGTTGTCAGCATGCAGAAGAAGATAAATAATATTCTGCCGTTATAGAAACATACAATTACACCTGCTATGTAACGCGTTGTCAGGCGCACATGAACAATGCAGTTCACAACTTAAGCCAATAAGAATAAAAGAATGAATGGTATAAAACAAACAGGGCTCACAAGTGCATTCGTGGCGGCAACATTGATTGTTGCCAACATGGTCGCAAGCCAGCCCTCCGCAGAACTAGTGGTTGCTGCTCTCAGCCATCCCTATCGCCCCGTTGAGGAGGCAGCCGATGATGTTCGTCGCCCGCCATTGGAAGTATTGATGTTCGCCGGGATCGAAACCAGTATGAGTGTGCTTGAGCTGGAGGCTGGTGGTGGTTGGTACACCGAGATTCTTGCCCACACGGTCGGGGCTGATGGCATGGTTTATATGCAGAATACGCCTGCTTTTGAAGGCTTTACTGGGGATGCCGATAACAATTGAGCGGCTCGTCTCACCAATGTAACCCTGAGTATCACTAACTTTGACGAGCTGGAGTCAACAGACGCATCAATCGATCTGGTAACCTGGATTCTGGGACCTCATGAGTTATGGTTTGAACCTGACGGACAGTCACTTGGTGACCCGGTAGTGACCTTTTTGGAAATCGCTAGAGTGCTGAAATCCAGTGGACGCTTTTTGGTAGTGGATCATCATTCTGCCGCTGATGCCGACCCCGAAGTCGGGGATATACTGCACCGGGGTGTGGAGTCAGTGATTATCGAACATGCCGAGGCAGCAGGGTTAACACTTACAGATAGTGCCGATATGCACCTGAATCCCGATGATCTCTTGACCAACAGTGTGTTTGATCCTTCCATTCAGGGACAAACCAGCAAAATGGTGCTTTTGTTCGAAAACTAAACCAGTTGGGCCGTTCGCAATCAGCAAGAGAGCCTGTTAAATTGTCTCTGGACTGAATACCGGCTGATGATGCCTGCACAGAAGAAGAAATCGATCTAGGTGTGATTGCGTGAAGCAGGGTTAATGTGATTGCACAAAAAATACTAACGAGCAAACATATATAGAGGTCAATCTCATGCGTAAATACATTAGCTTTCTTGTCTGCAGTCTGTTTCTGGCAAATGGTGCCATAGCCCAGGACAACATGGCTCCTTGTGGTCCGGCTGACACTCTGAGTGAGTCTCTCTCGGCCAACGTGGATGCTGAATCCCGCTGCTTTGAACTCCGCATGTACACCGCCGAGCCAGCTGTAGACAATGTTGGTGGGATCGATAATTTGCATCAGCGATTCAGGGAAGAAGAAGTGGCGATTTTTGAGAAACATGGTGCCGAGGTTATTGCAGTATGGCAACGTCTGGATAATCCCAACACGCTGGTGTGGATGCTAGCCTACCGCAATCGCGCTCATCGTCAGCAGGTGTGGGAAGCTTTTGCCGCTGACCCGGCTTGGGAAGCTCTACGCAGCAAGTATCCGGTACCGTTGTCAGCCGAGGTATACATGATGAGTGCAACCGACTATTCCAGTTTGAAGTAGCACTCAGACTTCTGGGGCTGAGTTCCAGCAGACAACAAGCGCAGGGTTTTGACTGCATTCTGGACTCTATTGTTCCGCGAGTGCATAGGCAATAACGTAGCCACCTTCAACTTCAGGCTCGCCCTCAAGCATTCCTGTTTGTGACTCCAGTGAGAGACTACCTTGTCCATCTGGTACGGTCACAACAAGATATTGCTTGCCACTTGTTGGACTCACATAACTCATGGGTGTGGCCGTGGAGGATCCAGGCAGTGAGTCGGTCCACTCTTCCTTGCCATTGAGTAGATTGATTGCCCGTACTTGGGAGTCAGTAACACCAGCATTGAAAATCAGGCCCCCACCGGTCACAATGGAACCAGCGGTATAAAACATGCCCATCGGCAAGGGCAGTCCAGTAGCAATCCCAAGTGGCCCCATGTCGGTTGTGGTGCCCAGAGGTCGACGCCATAGCAGTTTCTGGCTGGCCAGATCCACTACTGCCAGTTCGCCATAGGGAGGGCGCAGGCAAGGGGCGAACAATGGCGACAGGAAAAAGAAGGAATACGCAGCATAGGGAGTGCCACGCTGGGCACCGCCGATGGCAAAGACTGTGTCGGGTGTGACTTCAGCCCGCGGAATCAACCGAACCACTGATGGATTGTGCAAGGTGTTGACCACCATCAGATGATTCCTTTCATCCACAGCTACGCTGCCCCAGTTCATGCCTCCGGTGACACCGGGGTAGAGGAGTGTCCCGTAGCCAGTGGTTGGCGGGGTCAGAGGACCATCGTAACGCATGCGTGCAAACTGGATGCGACAGGCCGCCTGGTCAAAGGGCGTAATCCCCCACATATCAGCCTCGGTCAATCGCTCATGGTCGAAGCGGGGCATGCCCACTGAGAAGGGCTGGGTTGCTAACGTTGTTTCTTCTGGAATATCGGTTTGTGCTACCGGCAAGTCAGCCACTTCTGTGAGTGGCACGCCGGTTTCCCGGTCCAGTATAAAGATCTGGGCACGCTTGGTTGGCACAATGACTGCCTCGCGCACCTCACCCCCAATGGGGATATCTACCAGAGTAGGCTGAGATGGGACATCGTAGTCCCAGATATCATGGTAGGTGGTCTGGAAATGCCAGCGGGGACGGCCAGTGGCCGTGTCCAGAGCCACTAGGGAACTCGCATAACGTTCCATCTCCGGGCTGCGGTGGCCGCCAAAATAATCTGGTGTGGCATTGCCGGTAGGTATATAAACCAGCCCTAGTTCCTCATCGGTGCTAGTTAAGCTCCACACATTGGGTGTGCCGCGGGTGTAGGATTGGCCTTCAGGTGGCAGACCCAAGCGATTTTCACGACCCATGTCCCAGGCCCAGATCAGATCACCATTCTGAGGATCAAAGCCGCGAACGACTCCAGAGGGTTCATCGGTTTCTTGGTTATCCATTACCCAGCCGCCCAATACCAAAACGTCATTTGAGATTGTGGGCGGAGAAGTCACAAAGTAATAGCCAGGTTTGACTTCACCCATACCGGCCAGAAGACTGATTTCACCGTTTTCACCAAAATCAGCGCAGCGCTGTCCATTGGCATTATTAACGGCAATCAGCCGTGCGTCTGTTGTAGCGGTCAGAATACGTTCTGGACACGCCAGACTTGGGCGCTGAGGCGGGGAACGGTAATGGGTCACCCCGCGACAGGTATCCCAGAATCCAATGCGGGCAGATTGCAGTTCAGGGTCGAATCGCCAACGCTCCTCACCTGAATCCGGATCCAGTGCCAAGATGATATTTCTTCCGGTGCACAGATAGAGTCCGTCTCCAACCTGAATCGGTGTTCCCTTGAACTCACCGGGGACTTGGGTGCGGGTTTGCCAAGCAATTTGTAACTGGTCGACATTATCCACATTGATCTGGTTCGAGGGGGCATAGCGTGTTCCCCGCTTGGTGGCACCATAGGCAGACCAGTCTCCGCTGTCATTAATCACCACACCGGTATCTGCTGCAGTGGGCAGACCTGATACCTTATAGCCGCTGTCAATAAACAGGGCCACTACAAAGATTGCTAAGGCACCTAGAGCCGCCCATGAACGTTTCTGTTGAAATAGCGGTGGTGGCTCTGTCTGCAGCAGTCCACGCCTGACCCGAGGCAGTAAAAACCACAGTCCCAGCACTGTGAACATGCCGACCCTGGGCATTAAGGCCCAGGCATCCAGCCCCACTTCAAACAAGGACCACAGGTAAGTTGAGATCAGAAGCAGACCATAAAGCTCTGCACCGCGTCGATTACCACGAAACAGCAACACGGCCGTGATCAGCAGGGTCAGACCAGCCAGCAAATAGTAGAACGATCCCCCGGCACGAATCAGCGTCTGCCCCATCAGGACTAGCCCGAGTCCTATAAGCCCGATCACCAGGGAAAGAAACCGGGGTTTCGGGTAAGCAGGTGCTTTTGACATGTTAGTTTCCCTCGCAATTAATGTGGAAGACAGATGGCTACAACTTACAATTCAGGTTCTGGACGGACTGGAGCAAGACTGACCGGATTTAGTTGCTTGTGGAAGCACTGATAACGAAGCCCCTAAGCTGAAAGGTCAGCCCTGAAACAACAACAGATTGGTAACCACAAATCCGCAGGTCATGGTAAACACCAGCAAAGCCCCGTTGAGCGATTGGGGTGCTGGTAGAGGAATTTGGAAGTAACGACAGCCTGCACCAATGCCAAAGGCCAGCAGAATTCCCAGTAACTGATTAAGCAACGTCATGACTTATCGGTTCGTTTCTGCAGTAGATAGTCGGTGACCAGATATCCACAGGTAAGTGCTACCACGAGTAATGCACCTGACAGAGCCGCTGGTGCTGGAGACGGGATTATTAGTATTCGGCAACCTGCACCGATGACAAAGGCAAGGAGGTAGCCTGCACCTAACTTGAGTATCATGGCATCAGTTTAGACGAAGTCCTGCATCCGTGCATAAAAAATTGAGGTTGTCGCCATATTAGCAGCGTCAAAAGGTTTTCGCTCACCATGGTTGCTGCCCTGCTTTGCTGTTGATGCAACTGGAATCCTGTGATCCAATGATCGCCAGAACAGTTTTCTGGGCTGTATTTCGGACAGTCTCACGGGATGGACTGCAATGGTTTTAGCCCTTATGCTCAGTATTGCAAAATAAAGGAGAGCTGCATGAGCTTGCCCGGATCACTTACAACCCTGTCAGCCCTAGTGCTGTTACCCAGCCTTATTGTTGCCCAATCCTTGCTCGACCGCTACAGCGAGGTCAGCATGGAGGATTTGTCCAATCCGGATCCTGATGAATGGTTGATGTGGCGACGAACCGGTAACAACTGGGCCTTCAGTCCGCTGGATCAGATCAATACGGACAATGTGGCTTCAATGCGGCTGGCCTGGACCTGGACCATGGAACCGGGGAAACAGGAAACCACGCCGTTGGTGCACGACGGTGTTATGTTTCTGCCCCAGGCCTGTGACTTCATTGAGGCAGTGGATGCGCGCGATGGTACGCCGCTTTGGGAATACCGCCGTCCCAAGGTCGACCATTCTGCGGTATTGGCCTGTGCCAATCGCAATGCCACACTGTTTAAGGATCAGATCATCATCGCTACTCATGATGCCTACTTGGTTTCACTCAATGCCAGGACTGGTGTGGTGAGTTGGGAGGTGCAAATGGGAAATTGGGAGCTTGGACAGCACTATTCCGGCGGACCTCAAGTGCTGGATGGCAAGGTTATCGTTGGTATGTCCGGTTGTTACTACATCAACACAGGATGTTGGATTACCGCTCATAACCCGGATACCGGTGCGGAATTGTGGCGTCGCAATACAATCCCGAGGCAAGGCGAGCCTGGCGGCGAAACTTGGGGCGATGTCCCCAATGAGCAGCGGCGTGGTGGTTCGGCCTGGATGCCTGCTAGCTATGACCCCGAACTGGACCTGATTTACATTGGTGTAGCTGTACCTATTCCCTGGGGATCGATTCAGCGGAATATTCGTGGCGGAGATGTGTTGTACACCAATTCCACACTAGCACTGGAGGCCGATACCGGTGAGATTGCCTGGTATTTTCAGTATATTCCTGGTGGCAACTGGGACTTGGATCATCCTTTCGAGCGCATTGTGGTGGAGTCTCCGGTAACTCCGGACCCCGAAGCTGTATCTTGGATGAATCCTGACATTGTTTCCAGTGTCAGCCGCAAACTAATCACTGGTGTCCCTGGCAAGACTGGCATTGTCTGGACCCTGGATGCGGCAACCGGTGAGTTTCTGTGGGCGACTGAAACCAGCTTTCAGAATGTGATCGTTGGGGTGGACATTGCGGGTCGCAAAGGCATCACCAATACGGAACTGGACATAACCGAAATCCGTCAGCGCAAATTTGTTTGTCCCTCAACCACTGGTGGCATCAACTGGAATTCGGTCGGCTACAGCCCGGACACCAATGCTTTGTACATCCCCAGCAATAATGTATGCATGGAATACTACCTGAATGCAGTGAATCCAGTGCTTGGTGGATACCATAGCTCAGCCACTGCCATCAAAAAGCCAGTGGCCGATAATCAGGCTCAGGTTGGGATGTTCACTGCGATTGATGTGGCAACCGGTGCCAAAAAATGGCAATACACACAGCGTGCGGGTATGTCTGGATCGGTACTGACTACTAGTGGTGGTTTGGTCTTCGTGTCTGACGATGCCCGCCGGTTTCGAGCTTTCGATGCCAGCACTGGTGAGATATTGTGGGAACAAATCCTCAATTCGTCGGCAGGCGGTTTTCCTGTTACTTACCGTCTTGATGGTGTCCAGTATCTGGCTATCGCGGCTGGTGAAGGGGTGAACTATCGAATGATGACCCCAGAAATTCGGCAACGCCGCGGCGGCAATATGCTATATGTGTTCCGTTTGCCTTGAGGCCGGGTAACTGGCAATCGAATGCTGGACATTTCTGAATGTTTATAACAAAACCAAGTCCGACCTTTATATTAAATCATTCCCGTTGTGGCAGGTGGTGTCTACCAGCGGGCGGTAAACCTCATTCCGAGGCTGTGCTCCGCCCAATGTCATTTCTTTAAGGAAAATGCGCCATTTCTTTAACAGGGCGCAAGAAACTGCCACTGCTGCAGGCACCGAGTGACTCAACCCCGATTTTTTTTGCCATATCTCATTCTTTAGCCTCTGTCTCTGACTGTATCTTCTTCTTTTCCTTCTTTCCTCGTGCCCACTTCTTGAGGGGTTTCTTTGAAACACGGGGGAAGGATCGTCCTGGACGCACAGCACTGGTCGTGTGGCAGATCAATTCAAACACATGGTCCACTGCTCTGGTGACCATCTCATTGCTGGCCAGCACCAGTTCTTCAAGGTAGTGTCCAACAACGGCCAGCGCATTTTTAAAGTTTACGGCCTGCTGGAATTTGTTTTCTCCCGAGTTGCCAACCCCATCCCGAACCAACTCCTCACCGGGAATCGTGAACAGACGCGTCAAGGCCACCAGATTGAAATGGGCATACAACTCCTGTCGCACACCGCGTTCGTTCTTGCTGTGAAATTCATCAATGACGATAAACTCCTTGGAGATTTTGTACAGTTCTTCAACCTCCCATCGCCTGTGGTACAGGTCTGCCAGATCCTGGTGGCTGATGTTCCTGGTCTCGGTCAGTGTGGTGGCCAGCAGATAGCCGTTGCCTTTCAAGGTGTAGCGGATCACACGCATCGCTACTGCCTCACAGGACTGGCTTGGGTCACTGGCCACCAGCTGGTACCGGACTGACGGTGACGGGGTCAGGGAAATCACTGCCTCATCAAGATTGCTGTCCAAAAAGGTCTGGAAGTCACTCGCACTGTTGTCCGGGATACGGAATAACGAATGCGCCCCGGAGCGGCGCATGGCATACAGCATCTCAAAGGAGAAATACCCACGGTCAAAGACCACCAGGTCACCCATGCCCACGGCAGACAAATGCGCCTGCGCGGCGGTCCGTTCACAGCCATGGGCCGTCAGGGAAAAATCCACAGGCACCTTGTCATGCAACCGATACAGGCAAGACACCAAGCCCTGCGGGTAGAAGCAGTCTTGGTTTGGGAATGGGTAGCCGAACTTGCCGAGCGGTCTGGGCAGGTTGATTTTCATGCCATCAACGGCAAACAGCCGGTAGCCCTTCCAGCGAAACGCTTCGCCCTCCTGCTTGAGTATCTCCCTATGCAAGTCCAGGAACAACTGCTCATCAATCTTGTGACGAGCCTTACACAGGGAAGAGGCACCTACCGGTTGCGCCTGTGGCAGCGAGATCCCCAACCGACGGCATTGCGCCCACAGCTCTGACGCGACCGTGCCATAGCCTTTGCTACGCTGCGACAGCACCAGCCTGAAGATGAACAGCATGACGATCAGCGTATTCAGGACTCGCTGCCGTTTTTGCCACCTCTCATCATACCGCTCAGGGCCGTGGCCGCCTTGATGAGGTGAGTCCACATGGCCCTCAGTCCTGCCTTTTGGGTCT
>JAPORB010000149.1 GCA_026710425.1 Gammaproteobacteria bacterium | reverse complement strand
CATTCTTCCCGAATTCCTTCCCAAAGCACGTGCCCGCTTCGATAAATTCAAGGATCTCTTGGCCCGTTATGCAAATAGCGACATTGCCTACCACGAGTTAGCTGAATGTGTACTGCTTCGTGAAACAGGCAAGAGATAATTACACTGGAAGGAGAACAACTATGACGATACTGAAAACAATCAGCTTTGAGAACCTCTAGACCGCACATCAATTTGCTGCAAGAGCAGGATATGCGCTACATACTGGGTGCCAAGTACTAAGATCATAAGTTTTTGTTCGAGTGTGTGTAGTCCCCATCTGAGATGACAACGCTGGAGAAAAGCGATGGCATGCACTGCCAGTACCGCGACCTTAATCAGTTGCCATTGAACAAGTCACACCCCGATTTGATGGTAAACTTTCTCGAATTCCGGGAAACCGATCCTGACGGGAAACGGCAACGCTTCTCCTGGGTCACCGACTTCAAAATCACCGCACGGAATGTGGAAAGATCATGCGGGCGGGTCATACGCGCTGGAAAGTGGAGAATGAGACCTTTAACACCCTGAGAAACCAAGGCTATCATTTTGAGCACAATTTCGGTCATGGCAAGAAATTCCTGGCCTCAGTGTTCTCCAACCTGATGATGCTGGCCTTCCTGATTGATCAGGTTCAGGCTCTGTGCTGTCAACTATTCCAACAGGCACAGGAAAAGGCAGAACGGCCGCGTTATTTCTGGCATAAGGTCAGGACCCGGTTTGATGAGTGGCTGCTGCCCGACTGGGAAATACTGTACGGCAGTATCGCCTACGGTATTGAAGCGCAAGTTCCAAAGATACCTGGGATCAACAGTTCATAATGACAAGTCATCGCTGATGGTATGATACCCAGATCCGTCATCAAAAAGCTGGAAGTGAAACGTCCGTCAGATAGAGGAGGGGTTGCTTGCGACTGCAAGTCAAATTGAGTGGACAATTAGCTGATGAGAACGCATTCTGACGAGTAAAACCACAAAAAAATCAGGGAGCAGACATCATTCTGGCTGAGATTACCCTCAAATCATCGGCACAAACTCAGTGACGGGCCTTTAGCGGGAATTGCTGTCAAGTGAGTGTCTCTGGATCACATGCAACCCAATATAATCCTTGCCTATTCCAGCTTTACCGGCCAAAGCTCTGACCGCGAACTTTGTGACAATCCAAACAGACCATCAGCCAGTGCAATAATTCGCTCTCTCATAGCCAGCCTGCTGCGCCATCTCTCCGGTATTGCATCCTGTCCATAATAGGCACCTGCCAACTGCCCATAGATAGCCCCAGTGGTATCAGCATCGTTACCAAGATTCACCGCCGCAAGAGCTCCCGATTCAAAATCTTCGGTATGCCAGAAAGCCCATAACGCCGCCTCCAATGCCTTAACGACATAGCCGATTCCACAAATATCTGGCGGCTGTCGAATCTTGAATGAACCGGCAGCTATTTCATCAATATTCGGTGACAAGACCGATAGTGGCCAGGCATCACCAGGCAAACGGTAGCGGGATTCAAGAAATTCCTGTTTCGGCACTCCTGCCAATGCAGCAATAATCAAACCCGAGTAGTAGCGGCAGGCATCGATAGGTTCTGGAGCAGCGTGGGTAGTGCGTGACATCTCACCTGAAAGTCTGATGGCCTCTTTGGGGCTACCAGCAAAGGCGAGTGGGACTGGTGCCAATCGCATCAGAGATCCATTGCCTCCGTAGCAAGAATCAGTCAATCCAGCAAATGGATCTTGATTCAGTTCGAATCTTCTAAGAGATGCACTAACAGTTGACCCGATATCAAAGCATTCTCCTGTGGGGCTGAGGTAACCACACCTATACCAGTTGAGATAGCGATGCATCTGATCCTTGGGGTCGAATATCTGTTCTTCCACAAGGCTTTCGGCAAGGCACAGTGCCATGGAAGTGTCATCTGTCCACTCCCCAGCCTCAAGATTGAAAGGTCCACCCCCCACCATGTCAGTCAATGGCTCGAAATCGCCGGGAGTACTGAACTCTAAAGTAGTGCCCAAGGCATCCCCTGCCGCCAATCCGAGCAGGCAACCCCGATATCGCTGGCGCAAAGTGAGATTCATTTGTCATTAGCTCCCTGCAAGTTTTGAGAGTTCATCAGTAAAAACCATGCACCCAGCAATAAATCAGTGAATATATGAATCCTGGAGGCCATGAAGATTGGGACTGATGGCATGCGACTCTGTACATACGACGATAATTCGCTTTTCAAAATATAGATATTAACTGTGATTTAGGCACCAAAGAAGCACTAAGTAAGAAGTTTAGCCCAAGAAAACCTTGTTGCTCCTAGATCACAATCGCGAAGCCCCTTTACGACTCTGTGCATAGCAAGTTAAGTCTCAGTCAGCAGCCATCACACTTGCCGACCGATTGTCAGTCACATCGACCCTTTGCGTTAGAGTGCAAAATATTGAATCTACAGATCAAAGGAATGATCATAACTTGCATTGTAACTTCTCAATAACCCGTGGCAATGGCCAATATTGGTACTAGCCTTGATTAACTTGTGCTGAACGATTTCAGCGGCGACCATCCTCTGTAGCAGGTTACAAACTCGCCCTTCTATTGCTCTCGGCAGTACGATTATCAGGGAAGTGAACTCATCCACTGCGATTCGCCCT
>JAPORB010000243.1 GCA_026710425.1 Gammaproteobacteria bacterium | reverse complement strand
TGAAGTCCAAACTCGCACAGTAAGAATTTAAATTGCTTGATAAATCTTCAGCTAGAGAATTTAACTTACTAGTAAATTTAGTATAGAATTCCGAGCAGTTGATCTTCAACAGACTAGGCACTCGTTCTTTCTCATCTTCAATCTCGCTAAGTAACTCTTCTAACTTTCCCCGCAGTTCTTCAGATTGTTGATTGAAATGTTTGTCCAATTTTTCCCATAAATCTGGTGGCAGTTCACTACCACAAAATGCACATTTATCTCTTTTCCCTTGATGATGTTGTCGACCATTCTTCACCCACATTGCCAATGAAGTATCATGTAATAATTCCAATATAGGATCAGAAGCCTGAATCCTTATTTCAATCAACTCTTTAGCCTTTGAGACTATATTAGAGTATTGAAGATTAAATAATAATGATTCTGTAATCTCTGGTTTGGATTCTTCTTTTAGGAGATTATACAATTCACCTACATCTTGTTCAGCAAGTGGTAAATAACTATCTTTGGTAACAGCATTGATATCTAATTCTAGTTTTGGCACATTATAGTTCGCATCTCCAAAAGATTTATTGTGTTTAATTCCGGTGTCTCTCTTATTGGCTTTTTCTTGTAACTTTCTATTCAATTCTGACAACTTTTCTTTATGTGCTTTTTGGATATCTTTGTGTTTTTGATTTGCATCAAGGTGTTCACCAAGCAATCCTGACTTTGTCTCTTCGCTTCCTAGAACAGATTCATACTTTTCGATTTCTGCCTCAAGCTTTGTATTATCTTTTCCCAAGACTGCGAACGAATTTATGGTCTGCTCATCATCCACAATGAAGCGGAGATTTTCTTTGACAAAATCTTTATTGAAAACCCGAATCAGTTGACTATGACTATTTAGTGAGTTATGAGTGACACTACTACCATCGCAGAAAGATATCTGAAATTCAGGCGAGTTATATTTGTCTGAGATCGAACCGGTTTCGAGGGCTCTAAAAATTCGTGAAAGAGTTGTTTTTCCTGAATAATTTCGGCCATATAATATATTGATCTTTTTGAACTCAGCGATTTTATTATCGCGATCTCTTACGGATGATACCCACTGAAAGTCTTGAAAAACTGCCATATTTTTGATCAAGTCTATTTTCTGTATTTTACCGCTCATAATTTTACCTACCACTCTACTTTCTAGTGTCTCAATGACTCTTTCTAACAAATTCACATACCCTGACCACATCCGCAGGCTAGCCCTACCGAGTCACGATAAGTTTGTGTGGCGTGGATTCATTTCGTGTCGCGCAACATATGTCGTTTCCTAGCGTTATAGCCAATGCGAAAGCCCAAAGTAGCACTCGACAACCGGGTCTGGCCATGCCACATGATTTGGTTTCCCGGCCCCGTATCCTCCTTTCGTTCCCTGTACCCTCCCAGATGGGCGACAAGTTGTACCGCATCGCCCAATCGGCTCGGGGCCTGTAATCCGAACTCCACAGCGTATTCCCGCAAAAATACCAGCTCCATGTCAGTGAACATCAACTCTGGATCACAGTCAGGCACCTGCCGCCCTAACAGAGTCATCACCATGATCCGCCAGGCAATCACCCCATTGATCGCTATGGCCCGCCGCAATCGCTCTGCCGTGCGAAAAAGCAGAAACTCCACCCGGCAACCCGACTTCAGCACCCGGAAGAATTCCTCCACTTTCCACCGCTGCAGATAATATCCCACCACCTCTGCCGCCTCATTTGCATTGCCAACTCCAAGCGAGGTGAGCAGATACCACTGAACTGGATCCTCTCCCGGCGGCGCATTCATTTCCACCACATGCACCGCCGACAGCGTCAGCGGCTCAACCCCAGCTACAGCCTCTGTCGCTGGTAGCATCACCTGACGGTATCGCAGCTCACAGGTGGCGCAGCGATTGAGACGAGCCGGACGCGCTGGCTTCCGGCTCGACTTGTGGCGCGCCGTCAGTGCCTCGATCTCAATATCGATCAAAGCATCCGGCACTCCTGTGCGCATCACCGTAAACAGCTTGGGTTGCCGTGATCCCAGTACCCGATCATGCCTCGCCCGCGTCAGCAATTCCACCCGAGGATGTCGACACTGCATCTCAAACAGTTCGAAGCAGTCCGCCACTCGATCACATACCGACACTATCCGTGTTCTGCCATCCACCTCCCGCACTGCCCGCACCATGTCCATGAAACTATCCTTCCAGCACTGCATTTTGTGCTTTGCCTGCCTTTGGGCTCCTCTGGTTGCCTCGCTTTCCCGTCCCTCCTGCTACTGTTGTGTCTCTGACTTTGATGATCCCTTCACCAGATCGTCGAATCCCATCCGCAGCAAGCCCAACGGCAAACCCTCTGCGCTCACTGCCGGCGTGGCATGCAGGTGTAGTCCCAGTGTCTGCGCACTGGTCTGGTTGCGCCCTACCACCTGCAAACCCTCGCAGCCTGGCCGCGTCGCAAACCGTAGATCCGAGCCATCCTGAAGTAGCTGCACGGTTGCCTTCCCCTGACCATGGATGTGCTGAATACTGCGCTCTCAATGGGGAGCCAGAATGTTCTCTACCGTGACCGCTGAGTCCTCTGGCATGTCGATCAGTCGGTAGAAGGCATTGATCGATGTGCGGTCGCTGCGACTGTCGGCGTTAATCTTCTGCCCAGCACAAGCCTCAAGCATCTCCACGCTCTTCACCAGCC
>JAPORB010000258.1 GCA_026710425.1 Gammaproteobacteria bacterium | reverse complement strand
GATGGTCACCGCTGAAATCGTTCAGGACAAGTTAATCTAGGCTAGTACCAATATTGGGCCTTGCCGTGGGTTATTGAGAAGTTGTCTTTGATTCAGCAGAAACCACGAAATCGGAATCGAAGACAGGATGTATATGACATCCATGTCCTCATTTTCGGTGGTCACTTGAATGATATTACGCCTAAGGATTTGCTGCATACATTATTTATCAAATATCGCGCTTGTAACATTGAGCCGACCAGAAAGTCATTTGCTGATAGTGGGATCAGATCAAAAGCCTCAAAAGACTGTAATTCACTCGAATTAGAGCTGATTACCTTACCGGATTTTGATGAGTGCTTTAGCTCAATTCTATCAGCCTCTGCCATGGGAGAGCATTCATAACTAGAATTGATATCTGAAATCCTGTAACTACTCAAAATTATTTACTCATCTATTATTCATCCGGTACAACACGATAACGAAGCTGAACCACTGGGCGGGATCGTGTCCTGCCATCATAAATTGCCGGGCGAAAACGCATTTTTCGCACAGCCCGCCGCGCAATCCCCCGTGCCCTGGATTCCTCCGGTTGCGTCTGCAACACCTTGACAGAAGAGACCGCACCTCTTGAATTGACACGAAACTGCAGGTCCACCTCATGATAGCTCAGATTCAAAGCAAACAATGGATCTGTCAAGACTGGCATGGCCACGGTAGCAGCACCCTCCTCCCATGCATAAAACACACCGGCATGCATTGGCTCATTCCAAGGTTTGTCCGCTTTCAAGGCATGGCCTTCAACATCTACTGGCGACAATGTGCCCTGAATCAACTGACTATGAGCCTCATACTCACTAAATCGAGGGTAAAACTGCTGCGCAGGAATAATCATTGGTCTTGCAAAGAATGCCTCCAGACGCTCTTTTGAGTAGCCTAGTTCCTCCAGTTTTTCAATGGCATTCAGATAGTCACTGCGTCCGTTTCTGAGACCAGTAAGAAAATTATAATCTCCGTGATACAGGGTTGCCATGGCCCAGATTTCCCAATCACCTTGGGCTTCTGCTATTTTACGGATGTCATTGAAGTATCCCGCCGCCATTCGCAGATAACCTGATCCAACCACTTCGCCTTTTTCAGTGATTGGTACACTCCGCAGGGGATCAAATGAACTGAACGCTACACCGAGTCCACTACGCGCCGATTGCAATCGGGCCACCCCGTCTCGTCGGACTGTTTCACGGATCATTTGACTGCTGATGCTGCCTCCCGAATTCAACAAACCCACTAGTTGGTGCAGACTATAGGCACGCTTGCCCAACCAAGGGATTAGTTGCGGATCATCTTTATCTAAGCTGCCTTCCGCCATATCCAGCAAATCTTTGTATGAATCCCGAGCATCCAGGAAGTTGCGTACCCGATTCCGGTCCTCGTCAAGATACACTCGGGCGAGAAACCAGCTGGCTTGACGTTCCAAGGCTTCCATCATCTCGGGTGAATCACTACCATTGATGGCCAGTATCAGACTGCGCAAATGTTCCAGGTGATCTGACACATCCTCCCAATTACCAAGCTGAATTTCCGTTCTCACCAGAGCTTCTAACAAGGGAATGATGTCGGGATGTTCCAAGCCTTGTGCAGTGCGTAGCAATTGCAGACGGCGGGTCTGAATTTCCAGCACCCGCTCGAAGTCACCAAGCTCCCTTTGGAGCCTCTCCATGGCAGTCAGTGGTTCCTGCAGACGAGGATCGAAGGGCCCGAATGCTGACTCCAGGTTCTCTAGGTCAGCTTCATAGCGTTGCAAGGTGAGTAGCCGATCATTGCTACCCTCAAGTTGCGATTGGTCTTGCGCCCAGACCGAGGTACTAACTTGGGCAAAGAGCAAAACGGCAGTACTAAGCAAGGCAGTGACCATGCCTGTCTTGAACATTGAGCAAAGTCGGTGTAATGCCAAAGAATACATGCACATGGTTATGCCATTCACTTGAACTTGCTTAGAACTACTGACCAAAGTTCATTACCAGTTGTGAGTAATATTTGAACGATTTTAATGTGACCCTTTTATGCAGCATAATGCAATGGTGTTCTGCCTTGAGCATTTTTTTGCTTTGATAACAGCACCGTTTGGCAGCAATACACAAACCACTTCGGCCAGTTTTGAAAGTGTCGCGTTATGCTGTGTTAAGAGAAAATTTACTTCTACTGTTTACAACATATTGCCTCGGCACGCGGCTATGTTCTCAATCACTGGGAGGGTCAAGTTCCAGACGACGAGCACCAGCCAGTATACCGGTAAGGCCATAATTTCCCTCGTGACAGGCATACTCGTAAGGCTGAGTGTCAGTTCGATTAAACACCATTTCCCCACCCCAATCTTCGGTATAGTAAACCGGATCAGTGACTTCAAACCGATAGTAAATCTCGGTATCGGAATGACGGGTAAAGCGTTCGACCACTTTGCCCTGACTACTCAGAGGTGCAACATTCCTTTGTGCCTGTTGTGGATGCAGATTGACGGTTTCAACTACTAGCGTGTCGTCATCCCACCAGGCCACCGAATCACCAAGCCATGGCTGCAGCTCAGCCGGACGGTGTGTTCCATTGATGGGAATGATGCGTGTGTCATGGACCATTTCCACCAAAATGGTGAGGTAGTCATCGGTTTGTACAAACTGATATAGGTTGTTGTACAGCACGTTATTCATAAGTGGGCCGCCGGTACTGCCAAAGCCAATGATACAGCGCTCACCCAGAGATCGGCCTTCCGGGCCATCATTGCCACTGCGGGCAAAAGCTTCCCGTCGCAAACGAGAACCCTCTTCAGAGAACGGGATGCGACCATTAGCAGGTATGGTAATCCATGAAGTACGCGCCTCACCATTAATAACACCAAAGCGTGTTCCAGGGTCCACCCAGAAAGCATTGTAGCCACGACCACGGGCCAAGTCTTTGCCATCGGGCAATTGACCTTGAACCTGTCCGTCATCGGTAGCTTGACGCACATTCTGGTGATTGTTTTCTGTTAGGAGCTCCAGTTGTTCTTGGGGAATAATCAGCCCCACCTCCGTATAGGAAGAGGCGCGTTGCAATGTAGTGATGGAGGCGTTCGTCCAATATCCTTGTAGGTCGGGTTTGCCGCTGGCAGCTCTAGGTGGATTATAAGCCTGGGCCAGGACATGACCACTAATAAGAAGTATTGAACTAAGTAGGATAAGTCGGATCATTACTGAGTCTAACCTCTAGTTGCAAAATGGCACTGATACCCTGCTGATCAAGCATAACTGGCTGTTTTTAGAATTAACAGAAAAGATTGCAACAGCCTTTATCAATACCTGAAGCAAAATATGCACTGCCTAGCAGTCCAATGCATATTAGCACCATATGCTACTTTAACATACCCGGTACGGTTGTTGCCATCAGTCAACCTTTATTGCATCCTATCGCTGGATTGGCTAGTTCTGGATGAACTTCTGAATTTGATTCTGCAGAAGTAATACTTCGGTGCTGCGTGCGCCACATTAGACAGGCAAAACCTCGGTATTGCTGGAACTGGCAAAGCATGTTCACTCAGCTTGGCATCAGAAAGGAATACAAGTTGTGGGACTCGTTCGTCAGTGACCTTGCGAAGTAACCTTACTTCAGACGGACCTGCCTTTGCGCTGTCGACTATGCTGACGCGATGGTGCAAGGCAAGCCTCTTATTCCTAGCGTTCCTAGAGGACCAAATGGACTCGCTGGTCAGCGATACGCTGGTGTCATTGCTGCGCCAGCTCCGAAATGGAAATCATCACTGCCGACAGAGCCTTCAACATCAAGATGGAGCCATTTCGCCACAGTGGCTCCTGTGAGCGGGATGTGACTTTATTGAGTGCAATTTAAAATTAGAGTATGAATCAATGAAGTCAGTTATTAAGCGAAGTCCTAGGCAAATCCATGATTATATGGACCGCGCCACACCGCCAAGGGCATGCTGATTGTATCTTAGCCCGTTGAGTCAAATACCTGGGAAGAGCGGATTTTTCGTCAAGAAGATGCAGAAAACCACCTCATTGTAGTTGTATGAGCTGTTGAGAACAACAAGGCATTAGAGCAACTTTACTTCCCGCAAAATTTTACAGCCAAAGTCCAGTTTTCAATCAATGAACTGTCGCAGTTCTAACTGCGGAAGCTCTACAACTAAATTTTCAGCAGGAACTAATATTTGTATAGCTCAGTTAGCTGTACAATTGCCTTTTGAACCTGCGGTATAGGATTAGTGTTGCCGTCAATTGCATTAGCAGCGACATTACTATTGCCATGTTAAAGAATATGCTTGAACCATCCTCTGAGACAGCTGTGAAGTAAGCAATAATTGGCCAATATGTCGGCAAGATGGCACAGAAAAGATGCCAGTAGTCCGGTACAAAAAACATGGCTAGTGGGAATAAGATCAAAAACCCCATGCCTTTACCCATCACAAATCCTTCCAACTGGTTCTTGCACAAAGCGGTTAGCAGCATTGAGATCATTGGGGCGGCAGGCGCAGCAGCCAGTGCTATCAAAAGCAGTCGGGTAGGTGTAATGGCAACAACCCCAATCATTTCATGAACAATATAGATCAATGGCAGACTGATAGCGGTGTATAGACCAATGCGTGCAGACAAAAACCAAGGCAGACGGATGGGAGTGACCACAACAGCAGATAATACTCCTTCATCTTTTTCTTCCAGCAGCAAAAGTGCCAGAATAAATCCATAATAAATTGGTGGTGTCAGAATCAGAAGTGCCAAAATAAGTGGATAATAGTCAGCAAAGATAAAATTGGCAGACTGTTCAATAAATCGATTATTCAAATATGGTAGCAGGTATCGTAATACCCAACCAATGAGTAAAGGCATCACTAAAATCAGCCAGAAAAAAGGCTTGGTTACGGTCTTCCTGAAGTCCGCTAGTATTACCTTGCCCCAGGGCAATGTGGCAAAGACTGTCACAAGCTGACCTATCTTTAAATCCAGGGACGCTCGGCAATAAACTTACGAAACCGTTGTAGTGCCAGCCTATACAGAACAATTACCCATCCCAGGCACAGCAGGCAGCTTACTGCTATAGACATGCTGTCAATAGTCGCAAAACCTGCGGTCAGTAAAACCAGCACCGGTTGAGTCGGCAAGAGCCAATAAAGCCAATGCACATAAATCTCAAAATATCCGATCAGAGGAAGGCTCAGGATAAGTAATGCCAGTGCCATGCCAGTGAAGTAATTCAGCAAATCATCAAAAGGCAACACCAGCAAGAAGCCACACAAGATGAACACCGCCGCATTTGCCAGCACAGCCGGAATCAATAGTAGCCAATTGACAGCAGTGCCGCTAAAAATTACTATCAAAATCGCACATGCAGCAGTAAGAAGACTGAGAGAAATCAGCTTAACTGTCAACCAGCGGCCACAGGGTACCGGTGAAATCACAAGCGCATACAAAGTACCCTGGCGCCGCTCCAAATAAAGACAGCCTGCAATAAACAGCAAGCCAATGTTACTGAGATCAAAAAAGATGAGGGCAGGTAACCATCGCAGCCTTATGCTGTCATTAAGGTTGATCAGTAATACAAGCCATACCGCACTGATTACCAGAGCAATAGCCCAGAAGTAATATCGCTTTTGCAAGCGTAAATCCCACAGCAGTTGCCGAAAAAGACTCATTGCAAGCAAGTCCCGGTTGCGGCAATAAATACTTCTTCCAGGCTGGCTTCCTGGGTATGAATAGACTCAATATTGGAATGTGCAAGCAGTTTCTGGAAGGCCTGGTTTTGGTAAAGATTTTCCATCGCAAATTGATGTTCTGTTACAGCCTTGTCTTCTTGCCGCACCCTTACAGCAACCTTCTGCTGGTCCTGTTTCTGCCTCAGGGCCGCAGGTTCCCCAATCAAATTCAATGCCCCTTCCACTATGAAAGCTACCCGGTCGCAGAGCTCGTTCGCATCATGCATGTTATGGGTGGTCAGAAATACTGTCTTTCCCTCTGATCTAAGATCAAGGATAGTGTCTTTAAGCTGCCGGGCTGTAGCCGGATCAAGTCCTGCGGTGGGTTCATCAAGGAATAGGATATCAGGATTATCAAGCAGTGCTCTGGCAAAATTCAGTCGCATTTTCATACCTTTGGAGTATTGAGATACCGGCTTGGATGCCGACTCGGTAAGGCCTGTCAATGCCAGCAACTCATGTACCGAACGCCCTTCCATGCTGTTCCCACCATGAAATGACTGGAACAATTCAAGATTCTCCAAGCCGGTAAGTTTGGAAAAATGATTGGGCAGTTCAAAACCAACTCCGATATGGCGATAGTAATCCTGGCCCCAGTCCGATACTTCGCGTCCTAGAACCCTAACCGACCCAGTGTAATTTTGCAGCAAGCCGATTAGCAGCTTCTGAGTTGTGCTTTTGCCTGATCCACTGGGACCAAGAAAACCGAAAATCTCCGACTGCTGGATTTCAAAGTTCAATGCCCTCAGAGTATTCTGCTCATCACCAGGGTAGCGATAGCCTAGATTCTTCACTTCAATCATGATTCAGTTGCTATAGTGGATGCCAGTGAACTCTAAAAGAGATTCGGAGTCAGTACCGATGAAAACTATCTTTATGGGCACTGTGCTGAGTGGCTTAGCAGATGTAAAAGACAGTTATTGTCAGTGTAGTGTTAACCGCCCTGAATAAGGAAACTTACCACTATACTGGGGGCAAGAACATTCTAAAAATACATCCCAACTAGTAGCTGACGATGAGTGCGGTCGCTCGAATTGTAAGTATTGCCAACATCAAGGTGAGTATAGACGGTTAACCGGCGATGGTCCGAAGGACTTCCAAGTACCCTGATGTTTGGCCATCACAGCATCCCCTTGTGACCAGTCGCAAACCCCCTCTGGAAATATTGCTTGCAGTTCCCGCCATTCCTCATCAGTAAGAAAAGTCGTGTAGCTCTCGCGCATCAAAGGGCGCAATTGACAGATTACAATGTTATTGGCTAGAGGAGCACCGGCAATCTGTCGCGGGGTTGGAAACGCAGGATACAGTTCATTACATACACTGTTGCCAACAAAAGTCTGTGGCTCCTCAATCCTAATCCGTTGCGCTTGACGATTATCCCAACAGGCATCATTCAAAGTAGATGGTCGGTTGTTACGGACTTTTTCCGCCCTTGTCAGCATTGTTGTATCCTCGTGGATGGACATAATCCATTCATCCATCTTGCGAAACAAATGACCAAGATCCTGTGCATCCCCGTTGAATCCCCAGCGACCTCCGATCTGCATTATCTGGTTTTCGGCATGACCATTAAACGCAACTAATCGCTGTCGGGTCGAAAACTGGTGAACCAGCATGTGAATATCACCGGCTGTCTGTCTATCTAAATAATTTCGGTAATCAATAATTGGGATGCTGGCCAGACCGGCACCGCCATAAAGAATGCGCCCTGACTCGATGGCACGCTTCGTTGCCTCAAAATCTGCCCGATGCCGTTGAGGAACATGATTGAGATCACGATCGAAACCACCGATATCACGATTCAGATTAATAAACTGCTCCGTAGAGATAATGCCGGCGTTAAATGCGGTTAAGCCATACTGCAGGCCAACATTATCTAGCGGACGACGGGCTATGCGGGTACCTGGCACATGCCCATACACATTTATCGTGTGATCATACACAGTGGCACGGATTCCTGACTGGTTGGCTGAATCATACCTCAGCGGCTCCAATGCTGGGATATTGACCTCTCCGCCTTGTTGTTCCAGTGCTACCCCTTCCTCATAAATGGGATCAAGGCGAGCTGAACCTTGGGCCAGATTCGCAATTGAGGCATGTACTGCGAATCCTGCAACTGCACGCTGCTCCTCCTCGGTAAATCCATCTGGATTGATGATGTTAAAATAATAATGCAGCAGTCTGGAATCGGCCAAAGTGAAGATTGTGGCTGATGTTACATCTGGAAAACTCAACCCAATGATGATGCCGTCAAAAACTCCTGGGTAGTTGTCCGCTGTCTGATGGGATTGGTATGAACCACCCGATTCTCCGGTGGCTATGGTATAGACTGGCTCACCATAGTGCTCAATAAAACGTTCTTTCGTCATGATGTGTGTTTCAGATGCCAGCAGATCATTACAGTTTTGACCGAACACATTAAGCGTGGAGGAAACCAGCGCATAACCTTGCCGCAACAGACCGTCATGCAGAACACCGCCCGTTGCTTGCCCCTGCTGATACCAGCCGCGACGACAGCCTCCTCCATGGGTATAAACCAGTTTCTTGTTCCATTGTTCACTTTGCACCCATGGGTTGGGTTCGGGATTGATCGGACTGTGTAACATTGCAATCTCATAGATGGAGCGATTTACCACCCCAGTTTCCACGCGCACAATGTAGGGCCTTGCCTGACCATCTTCTCTCACTATCCTGGCGAGGTCTGTAGGTGGGAGACCCACTGAATCCAATTCATAGGGCTTAAAGTGCTGGTCCTGCTCAGAGTAATACACGTAGTCAACCCGAGTTTCACGAAAACAGTTGTCATCGAGTGCTGGACCATAGATTTCACCAGTCACCAGTTCAAACTCGGCAGTCTGACAAAGAAAAGGCATCTCATGGGGGCCGGAGATGATGGGTCCGCTGATGGGGAAGTTGCTCAGAGAGAGTGATGCCTGTGTTTCCCCGATAGTGACCTTCAGCACGCTGTCTCCCATTGGCAAATCAGCCAGCAGAAACTGATATCGGGTAGAATCAGTCTGTACCAGCTGCAAGTCCTCGACATTACCATTGAGAAAAATCTGTAACGATGACGGATCCACTTCCTGGTTAAGGACTATTTCCAACAGAACATCACCTCCGGTCACCAGCCAGGACCTGGTTGACACGGAGCGCAGAGTAAGTTCCGGGCTGCCACTGTCCTCATCGGCACCTTGATTAAGCGGCGAACCAGCGGTGGAAATAATTTCATCGGTTGAACATGCAGACAAAAGGCAGAAACTCACAACAGCGATTGCCAGGCTCATAGGTATTATTTTTTGCTGCTTTATCTGCATCTTTGGGTGTATCCTGTCTGTGGCGTAACAAGCTTTTGCGTTGTGAATTTGGTATCTTGGCACCTGCCACAACTTGGACCAGAACGGAGTTGGGCTTATTTTTATTGTCCTAAGCTAACGAAAGAATGTAAAGCCATGGGATCAACCTAAACCACCGATTATCTCTAAACTAGGCTCACTTTAGTAATGATCTCTCATTGTCCCTTGCCATTACTGATATACAATAACCCCGACTCGCTGGTTAAACCAGTTTGTCCTGAAAACAGCGGAGCAACTGGATCCTCTATTTGAAATAGTCTCAGCAAAAATGAAAGATCATAGCCCGGCAAAACTGTCTGAACCAAATAAGATGACCAAATTCCTAACAAACTTTGCCACTTCACAGCAGTCCAACCCATTAGCACACTCAGGTGCACTTTTTTGCAGCTTGATAATTGCAACCTTGATTACGATAGTAATGGCGGCAACAGCGGCAATGGGTCAGGAAAGCAAGCCGACACTTGCCATTGATGAACAGATTGAAGCAATCAAGACCCTCTTTGAGGAGTTGGATATTGAGGCGAATGCCTGCCTTAAAGAAGATACCTCGGGAGAAAACCACGCCTGCGAAGTTTTTCTTGATCACCTCAAAGTCGAAACGATTGCGCTCTATCTTGAGAGCTGCAACGATCTTAAAGACTGGCGAGAATCGCTGGTGGCAGATGCTAATGATTCTGACATCAATCCCACCAATCCTGAACAAACCCTTGAACGCCTGCTCGGCATCGAGTTCGTCTGCGGCGAGAAGGCTCTGGTGAAACGCACAGAATTTGTGCTGTTGGCATTTGAAAAAGTCAGAAGATCCAGTTTCTTGCCTGCATCGCCGGTGAATCCTCTTAACCTTCACAGTGCAAGTGATCCAGGATCTAGCGTACAGACGATACTTTCCCAAGGCATTAAAGCGCAACAACAGCGCATGGCAGACAACATTCAGCAGTTGTGGAACCGGGTCGAGCTAGACAACCTGTATCGCCGGAGCAGACAACCAATAAATGTCGGCACGATCATTCAGTAGACTCCCACAAAAAACATCAACCCTTTATTCCATAATACTGATCCGTGCTACTTTCCTCTCTGCTGGAAATACTGATTATTTTATCATAAAACGCTTGCAATCTCAATTTGTGACATATAAAGTACTCCAGAATCCAATTGGAGGCCTGCTATGAGCAATATTCTTGTCGGCGAATGTGCAGCGGTGATGAGGGATCAGTGTCCAGACGTCTCTACAGATTTGGTTTTGACGAGCCCATCGTACGACGATATGAGAACATATAATGGCTATTCATTTCAATTTGAGCCTGTGGCATCGGAAATTTTGCGCGTCCTCAAACCGGGCGGTGTTTGCGTATGGGTTGTAGGCGACAAAATCAATGGTGGACGTTCTCTAACCAGTATGAGGCAAGCCATAGGCTTTGTTGATCTCGGCTTCACTATGCACGACGTGATGATCTATCAGAAAAAGAATACGCCTTTCATGCGCAGCAATGCCTATACAAACTGTCATGAGTTCATGTTCGTGCTAACTAAGGGAAAAAAGCCCAAAACCTTCAACCCGCTCAAAAGCGAAACCAAACGCAATGGCATGGAAACTGCCGTTTATGCAAAGGGTGCTGACGGTGACAACTCAAAGCGGCGGGCTGTGGAGCTGAAAAGAGAAAAGGTGCGTACCAACATCTGGCCCTATGCCGTTGGGTTGGGCGGCACAACCTGCGACCGATTCGCTTTTGAGCACAAGGCTATGTTCCCGGAGAGGCTGGCAGAAGATCACATTCTGTCCTGGTCAAATCCAGGAGACATGGTACTTGATCCAATGTGCGGTGCCGGAACCACATTAAAGATGGCGGCGATCCACGACCGTAAATGGCTGGGAATTGATATTTCTGAGGACTATGCAGCACTTGCTAAGCGTCGAGTTTCTGAAATCGAATTAGGTATGGTTGCTCATGGCTAACACCGAATGGGTAATGATTGAGTCTGACAGACGTTTAGCCATTGTCCTGCGGCTAACAGAGCGTGGCGTTCGAGTTAGATTGCCTTTTACCGGGCGCAAAGACTCCTTCCCATCGAATTTGGTAAGACAGTTTAACTCCAAGGATTATCCACGACAGATATCGGCAAGCAGACAAAAAGCCACCCATGCAATCGGTGAAAAACTAAGGGACGAAGTAGAGAAAGTCTGTAATGTCTGTTTTCGTCTACTTCCTTTGGATCGTTTTGACCGGAACCAAACAAGGAAGGATGGGTCTCCAATTTGCCGACCAACCTGAACTAAGTGCCGGGCAAGAATTGGAGTTTTGAAGAAGCACCTGCTACGGAAGGACAAAAGGACGGAAGCAGATTAGTGAGGCCTATGTCTGGTGACTGGTTCAAGTGCCCTATATGTATGCGAGAAAATCGTATTAGCTAATGTTAGTGTAAAGTTGGTACTGGACCATGATCACCTAACCGGACATGCCCGTGATTATATCTGCGACAGTTGCAACACCGGGCTTGGTAGATTTCGGAATGGAGTTGACTTCCTGTTCCGCGCAGTCGAGTTTCTTGAAAAATGGTATGGCGATAATAGAAGTGAACATTGTAGGCTCATCTTTTCTAAAGAGAGGATTGAAGTAGTCGGTTTAGGCCTGCTAAAGACCCGTATCTGCGTCTGCAGAAAATTACGGCGGAAGCGTAACTCGAAGCCATGAGGCTAAACGCCTTGAATTAGTCAAATCTTCTCCCTGTGCCCCCTAGTGGAAAAACCATTCACAATGATGCAAACTTACTGCTCACAAACAAATTTTGTAGTATAGCAGTCACCTGAGGTAACAACAGTCGACTGTAGCTATCCTACAATCCAACAGTAACAGGCGAGAACAATTAGCATGCCAGTTTTTCACATCCGAACAGGACTCTTTGCCCTGACTGTGTTATTCAGCCTTACAACCTGCACACAGGAACAGAACTCTCAACCAGCTGCTGTAACAGTTAGCAGCTATAACACCAGCCTTAGTGTGCAGGAAATCATGGCACTGGTGCTGGAACCCGCAGCAGATATTCTATGGGATTCAGGTGGTTGGATACTAGATTCCACGGGCTACCGGGAACTCTACCCCACTACAGACGAAGGATGGGACTACCTGCAAGCCCAGGCTGCCATTGTGGTGGAGTCTGGTAATTCTCTAGCCTTGCCGGGACGTGCTGAGGACAATGATGCCTGGATGATTTTTTCAGAAGGATTGAGCCAGGCTGGAGTGAATGCTATGGAGTCCGCCGCTGCCCGCGACGAGGAAGCTTTCTTCCAAGCCGGTGCCCAACTTTATAGCGTCTGTACGGCTTGTCACCAAGCCTACAATCCCGACATCAACAACCGATTCGGCAATGAAGAAGCTGACTAACTGATGAATACCCGGCCATACACATGGAGCAGGCGGCAATGGATCCTGCTAATATCAGCTCTGCTTCTCCCGCTACTGGCTGGCGCACACACCATTGAAGGTTCGGATGCCAATTTCGTGCAGGCCATTGACGGACCGGCGATCGGACCATTTATTTATCTGGGAGCCAAACATATGGTGACCGGTTTTGACCATCTGCTATTTCTGGCTGGTGTAATTTTTTTTCTGTATCGCCCTAGACATATAATTCAGTATGTCACCCTTTTTGCCATTGGCCACAGCCTGACTTTGCTTTTCGGTGTATTGGCAGATGTGCGTGTCAATGCTTTCTTCATTGATGCCATTATCGGCCTTTCCATTGTGTACAAGGCTTTCGAAAACATGGACGGATTCGAACGTCTGTTCGGCTTTGAGCCCAATACTCGAATTGCTGTGTTTATTTTTGGTCTGTTTCATGGTCTCGGTCTTGCCACGAAGTTGCAGGAGTTTAATCTCTCAGAAAATGGGCTGGTTACAAATATCATCAGTTTCAACCTTGGTGTAGAGATCGGGCAAATCCTCGCCCTATTCTGCGTGTTCATTGCCTTGAGTATGTGGCGAACCAACGCCAGTTATCTACGCCATGCCTTTGCCACCAATACCGTGCTGATGACTGGTGGTTTTCTGCTGGCAGGATATCAATTCAGTGCTCTTCTACAGCAGCAGACTTACTGATGAGATAGCTGTCATGTCAGAGCCGCGCAATATAAGCCCGCCAACACCACGCAGCATAATTACAGCCACTGCTATCGCCTTCGGCACAAGTCTGATTGTACTATTCATTGCCATCTTGCCAGCCGAGTTTGGTGCCGATCCGCTGGGCACCGGTCGGTTATTCGGCCTGACAGCCTTGTCTGCCGAGGTAAATCCTTTTGAGGAAAAGGCCGAGCCTCACAGAACCGATTATGTGGAGTTCGAACTTGGTCCTTTCCAGTCAGTGGAGTACAAATATACCATGGATCTGGATTCACCAATGGTATTCAGTTGGATTGCCGATGGTGAGGTGTATTACGATATGCACGCCGAACCGGCAGGGCTGGGCGAAGAATATGCCGAGAGCTTTGAGCAGGGGAACTCAGACAGACGCTTTGGCTCCTTTCATGCTCCCTTTACAGGCATACATGGGTGGTTCTGGGAAAACCGAGGATTTGATACGGTAACCGTGCGCTTGTTTGCTTCCGGATTTATTGTAGACAGTACTGTATATCGCGATGGCGGGGATTATTACCGGGAACTTGAACTGATTACCGAGTAGTGCACAAAAGTTCCTGCAGCTACCAAAGGCTGAATGTAGGGCCTATCTGGATTTCGGAATTATGAAGGTTGTCGGCCATCATCTGCTTATTGTCAATTCTCTCAATCTATACTAAAAACCCGGTTGATTGCTCTCCCGGGTTTTAACGGTTAGCTGAACTGATCCAACCATCACCAGTTTTCTCCAGTCGTCCAGCTTTGAAGATGATTGAAAACCTACAATTTCAGCAGTATTGAGACTTAGTTGTTATCGGTTGGATCACTGCCATCACGAGGAGCACCTGTCCCGGAAGAGCCCATGAACAATTTGCGTCCATCCGGAAATGTGATGTCGCGCCCATTGGCACGACAGGTAGGTTCACATAATCGATCCTTGCTCTGATAGCCGGTAACTACTATCTCGGTACCCAGCTGCAGGGAGTTGCGGTTGATGCCACGACGTAGCAGTGTATTTGGCGTGCCGCCCTCCACCATCCAAGGCCCTGGGTCGCGGGTGGACTCAGAATCATTATTATCCAGATGAATCCAGGTGTGAGGATTAATCCACTCAACCCGGGTGATCGGCCCGCCCAGTCTCACAGGCAGATTGGCATCAAACTCTGCCGAGAAAGCATGATGCGCAGTAGCAGGTGGCTTGATCGCTACCACAGCTGTTGCGGTTATTGCGGCAAGTGCCAATAGTTTTCCATTCATCGCTTTTCACCTCATTTTCTTACTTTTGCCTGAAGTTCCAATTTTGCTTTGTTGAGAACCGACCATATTTGCACCTAGAACGGAATGATACAAGACTTCTTCCTGCAAAGCCACAACTCAATTACCCTGTTCCATCTTCAACGAGTTTAAATTTTGCTCTTGCCTCAGTTACTTTGAGCTTCTTCCAGCATTTCCCGGCGCAGACGCTGTTCAAACTCGCCTCCCTTGCGGTACTGACCATACATCAGTTCTTCAACAAATTCGACGCACTTGAACTGCGGAAGTTCATAGCCCTCTTCCAGACGCCGGTACAACGGCATTCTGATGGTCCAGGGACGCTCGAAAATCTCTGGATCTTCCATGGTGGCAGAATACATGATGATATTTTCGTCCACCAGATCATAGCGTTCGGTCACCTTCAGCTGATAGGTATGGTAGTTGCCGGCACGATCAAACCAGGTACGGTCATCCAGTCCGGTAACCTCCACCACAAAGGTATCACCTTCCCAGTATCCATATGACTGCCCCATCCAGGAATCAAGTGGAGCAGGACCTGGATCCTCCAGAAACACATTACGCACTGAACCGGCAAAGGAATAAGCAATGAAGAAGGCACTCTCACTCTGAAAAATTTGGAACGGGTGGGGCATGTAGGTTGCGCGGGGGACTCCGGGCATGTAGCACTTGATCTCAGGATCGTTTTCCAGCCAGTTAGCGGCATTCTCATCTCGCCGTGTAAGTGCCTCCGGTTTATAGGGGATGGTGCCTCCTTCGACCACACCAAAGCTAGCTGGTACAGCACCCACCGCCCCAATGGAAACTACATCCGGATGTGGGATCGGAACGAAGTCACCTGGCACCAGTTGATAGGCGGCCTTTGGAGGTGCGGGCTCAAGATTGTCGTTGGCATTCATCAACACCTGCCAGATTCCATTGAAATCTGGCTTGCCACCAGGAGTACGCGGGATGTCTGTGTCTGTTTCCGCCGCCTGTTCTATCGGTGCACATGCGACCAGACCTGCGACCAGAAAAATGAGCAGCAAATGAATTCTCTTTGTCATACCACCTATCTCCTCTAGTTTTTCTATTTTCCTTGCTAGCAACAATTTCCCGTAAACTCTACTGACCTCAACCAATCGCTTTGACTCTTAATAAGCTAATGGGGCGATAATACTCCCCAGAACAACTTGGATATTAACAAACCCCTACCAGAGCTGTCAAGATTCAGACGGCGAAAGCCATGATTTCTATGGGTTTTCTGCCCAAGCTTTGGAGAGGGCACTGTATCTGGAGTGGTACCGCTCAAGGCATGTTGTATTGGTTTCAGAGCCATATTCCAGCCCCACCGGCAGGCTCTGTCTCAAAGCAATCAACAGCCAACTCGCCATCAGGAGTTCATGATCGCTTTTGGCACAGACTATGACCTGTCTAGGACAGTTATAGCCCGGTTGATCATGGAACAATGATGACTGCAATATTGGACAGGTCCGGCAGCGTACCTTCGGCATTGTAGGCTTCAATTACCACATAGTATGCATCACCAGAGGCAAGCTCAGCATCAACACTGCGCTCATTACCCATGTCACGTGAAATGATCGGAGTCCGCTCCGGATAAGGTGCATAGTACAGGTTGTAACCAGTTGCTCCGACAACAGCTGTCCACTGTAGATTCACCCGGGTTCCTTCAATACTTACCGAAACATTGGAAGCACGAGTTGAAGGTGTAGATTCAATGAGCTGATCCAGCGAAACAAATTCGGCATCACTGGCATGCTCAGCAATAAAATCTGCTAAAGCTGCCACGCTGGCATAGCCAGCTGGCGTTTCAGAGCTGCCACAGGGTTCCTCTAGCGTGCCACCACCATTAACGACTCCTATCTGTACAAAATCACTACCGAAAGAAATCACCAAGGGCCCACCACTGTCTCCAAAGCAGGGAGTGACAGCTGCGCCCGCAGGTATTGGGATAGTGCAAAGCATGTTTTCAGTAATGGGGAATTCATCTCCATATTCCCTTGCGCACTCCTCATTGGAAATTACCCTCTGCCTGGACACCTTCAGACCATCAGATTTCACAGATTCCTTAAAAGCGAAAATATCTTCCACTCTCGTTATGCCCCACCCCATCACCAATGCTTCGGTACCGACACTCAATTCTTCGGCAGGGTCCAGAAGCTTGGCTGGTTGAATACCAACAGCGGCAGTAAGCTCAATGAGAGCAATATCAAACTCCACAGTATTGTCACTGAGAATAGGGTCGGGATCATACTCTGGATGAATGATGACCTGACCTATCTCTCCTGTTTCACCTCTGGGATCTTTGTCCAACGCAGTTTCAGCACTAAGAATGACTGTCGAACCGGCGGCCCATTCCATATCAATTGCCGTACCTAACTCGTTAAGAAAACAATGTGCAGCCGTCAATACCCAAGTTTCAGAAATCAGGCTAGCACCGCAATAGACTGATTCTCCTGCTTGCTCATTGGCAAGAAAGGCTGCAAATGGATAAGAAAGAATAGAGGCTGGAGTACCATTTATGATGGCTGAGACAGAACTTAGGGGAAATTGCTCCGTGGAACTTTCCTTAGCTTCGGCGACAACCATCAACAATAGCAATAGCTGACTGAGTATCAGTTTTTGCAACGGTTTTTCCAACATCAAAAATTCTCCTATACAGAATTCAAGGTTTGTTCCACCTAGCTGACTTCTCCGACGCAAAATAGTATCATTTCATTATTCTCAGAAAAATGCTTACCGTATGTTGATGGCATGAAAGCTTCACATTTACTAACAAGAAAAAATTCAGCAAGGTAACTGAACTGACCGACAGAACGGACAGCATGTTATGTACTCTTTCTTTAAAATTGTGATTCTGACACTTCAGCCATGGAACCCGTCACTTCCATAGCCTATTCATCAGTTTAAGAAATCCCACTTGAACATGCCTCTTCACATAAGATTTCAATCTCAAACATGTTGCCACACCTAATGCTGAAAGTTTTTACTATCCTGCTTCTCAGCCTGGTCATGGTGTCTTGCGCTCTGTTCGAGAGCAGCTCAACCATTCGTCAAATTACCCTACTTTATACCAATGACGAGCATGGCTGGATGCAGGGTATGGAATCCGGCCAAGGAGCCGCCAACCTGTACGCGCTGTGGCAATCCCAGGAAGGCTACACTAAAGAGGGACCTTTCCTGATTCTAAGTGGAGGCGACAACTGGACAGGGCCCGCCATTTCTACTTGGAGCCAGGGGGAGAGTATGGTGGAAGTCATGAATGCCATGAATTACGATGCCTCGGCAGTCGGCAACCATGAGTTTGATTTCGGATTGGAGGCATTGAAACTACGCACCAAACAGGCTGACTATCCCTACCTTAGTGCTAATATTCGATGGAAAGCCAATGGACGGGTTGCCAGTGATCTGGGCATACTTCCCTTCACCATCAAGACTGTTGACGATGTTCGCTTTGGCATCATTGGACTGACCACCCTTGACACGCCTTTTGCCACCAATCCGACCCATGTCGCTGCTCTGAACTTTATCGACTATGAGCAGTCCCTGCGGGAAACCCTTCCCTATGTTGAGGAAAACGACCCAGATATTCTCCTGGTAATCTCTCATGTCTGCGTCAGTGAACTGGAACCATTGATTAATAACATCCAGGATCTGAATATTGCTCTGGTAGGTGCCGGACATTGCAATGAACTGGTAGCCCGGCGTATTGGTGATACCGTTTTGTTGGGTGGTGGATACCATTTTACGGCTTATGCCAGTGCGCGCTTCATCTTTGACACTGCGTCTAGTGAACTGCTTGAGATTACATACCAAGCAAATGATTATCGGCACGAGCCAGTCGACGACAGCATAAAAAATCTGGTCTTGAATTGGTCGGGACAGATGGAGGCAATACTTTCCGAGAAAATTGCCTGGCTGGCCGAACCGGTTTCGTCACGTAGCAATAATCTGCGGCAACAAATTGTCGATTCCTGGCTGGAAGTAGACCCCTCAGCGGATATTGCAATCACCAATGCTGGCGGTATCCGCATTGACTTGCCAGCTGGTTTGATTGATGTCGGCACACTAGTTGCCCTGATGCCATTCGATAATACCATCATTGCTGCGACCATCAGCGGTGCCGTGCTGTTACAGGCCATTGAAGAAGGTGGGCGACCCATCATTGGAGGACTGACAAGAATTGATGAAGAATGGTTGCTCACACAAAACGGCGAGCCACTAATACCGGATCAGGAATATCGGGTACTGATTAACAGTTTTATGTATGCTGGTGGCGATAACTTTGGAGTAGTGGCCCAAGCTGATCCTGATGCCTTTGATACCGGCATAAATTACCGCCAGCCATTCCAGGACTGGCTCAAACGACAGGCAAGTTCCAGTAACAGGCCATTGGAGTTTTAACTAATATCGCTTGATTGAAAAACACAGAGATCACAACACAGGAAACCTGGGCAAACTAATATAATTTCACACAATCTGAGGTGCTTCGACTGACTTTTCTCCGATTAAGTTTATCCGTCAAGCCCCTGTCATGAAACTTAATTCAAAAGTTTACCCAATCTACTGCCCGGAAGCGAACCAGCAATCCGTATTGCGCCTGGGTTTGTCTCGACTGTCTCTTGCAGACTGGATACTGATTGACGAGGACTTTGAGTTATTCCACCAGCATAAACTTCAGCAACAATCGCTAAATCATCGATCAGTCTATCAGGAATTGTGTGGTGCTAAAGATGCCATTGCCGAGTTCAATGACTTTTTGCTTAAACATCTTCTCACCAGACACCATGAGCAGTTTGCGATTAACCAGAACCAGCTGATCCACCTTGCGACTGGGATTGGTTTCGATTTATCGGCGACAAGTCTGTGGAAGAGTTCTCTCTGGGTACAGGATGACCTTTGTCTGCTGCAGCCTCAGGCCGAAGAGTATCGGTTGACTGTCGGCAGTGTTTGTTCACCATCCAGGTGGCGACTTCAGGAAAAGATTGGCAAAAGTATAGACTGGATTCATGTACCTGTACCCGACTATCAACAGACACTGAGCGAACGAGTGAACCGGCTGCTGGCTGGTATGAAACCAGGCAATCCCGTTCAACGATACAACTGGTCGATTCAGCTAGGAAATGAACTGAACTGGCAGCGGCGGGAAAGTATGGACTCAGAATCGGTAAGATGGCACTGGCGGATAGAGCGTCAAACCCTACTCAAACTGCCCAGGACTGGAGCTGTGATGTTCTGCATACGCATTTTTCTTCACAGTTTCGATCGTATGGAAGAAACTATAAAGTTACTGAGCGGCAATTCCGACTCCCAAGGTTTCAGGAAAGTACTGTTGGCCATAATCAACCGTACCCCTTCCCCAATTCGACATTATAAAGGCCTTACTGACATATTAATTCGTGAGCTTGAAAAATAAAATCCAATTGATTCAACACTACTGCTGAAGTAATTGGCAAAGACGATTCTGTAAACTGAACGGTACAAGCTGAGATGGTAAAATTTCCTCAGGTGACAATAATGAAACCTTTCATGAAAAGATAATGTGATGACTAGATCAATGCTATCTACAATGACTAAGAAGGTGATTGTTATTTTGTATAAGCTGAAATTTTGATTACATATGGAAGACTTAACAATGACCTGTTCGGCGAAAACCGGAAATGATAGACCTTATTGGGCAACGGTGACTTTGACAGATACCGCGTCGGAGACGGCAAGGATACCAACGATACCACCGCTTCCATATGGTAGTAGTAATCTCTCTGGAAATGAGCGGTCTGGACTATAATTCAACACAGGCAATTCGGCCCGAATCACTTCTTCGCGCCTTATAACAGTTATCTTCGACAGTAAACCAGTGAACCTGATCGGTTCTGCTCATTGAAACTTGATGACGGGCAATTCCCTTATACTGGAGGTCAGTGGTAAAGATGGCCAACTGAATGGCAGAACCAGGAATTACTGATTGTGTGGCGTCGACTGGTTTACTTTTCGCTCTTTAGGGCAGGTCGGAACCATTCTAGGATTTCAACAGACGAGGGAATGATCATCATGTTTACAGCAGACCATAGGACAGGGAAGATACTTTTGTCATATGGGAAATACGGCACGAGGGCTTACATCAACACAGTAGTTCATGAACCTCTTCACCAGTTTGCTGATATATTTCCAACTCCATGCAAAGTCAGCCATCTCTGTGTCATCGCTGGCCTCCTACCGGTTATCTGGATATCTACCGAAGTTACCAAAAGGCCATAGGTTGCAATTCAGTTTGCCGTTGGACATTGCCGACTATCTACCTGCCTTAGTATGGTAACACCACCAAGTTGCAGGTTGCAGCATGGCCCTGCCGGGTAGGCAAAAAGCCACCTCAAAGCCAGCCCATAAATGAGTGTCAAAAACGCGCTGGATGAGATTTGGTGATATATTCATTATGTATTGAATAAATTTAGTCAATGCTAACTATTCAAATCTCTAGCGACTGGTGTAGCTTAGTGATTGATGCCAGATTTATGATACATAACAGTCACCGCGAAGGTGTGTCGGGATTTCATGATAGAGATCCCCAGCTACGCCACCTCGCCGCCTGTTCGCTCCGTTATCGATCCCCTCTACTGGATATCCTCTCCAACCAGACACCAGGCATACATACTCTGGGTGGTGGTCGCCAAACTGGAAAATCAACACTTCTGAAGCAATGGATGTCAGAATTGATCAACCACGGAACACCACCCGAATCCATCACCTACCTAAACGGAGAATTAATTGACGATCATCACAGTTTGTTGATGCATATGCAGAATCATCTCGACTCAGCTCCTGCCGATTTAATCAATACCCTAATTGTCGATGAAGTCACCTACATCCGGGATTGGGACAAGGCGATCAAATACGCCGCCGATGCGGGTTTGCTGGAACACACAGAAGTCATGATCACAGGATCTGATCTTGCGTTTATCCGAGAGGCACGAATGCGTTTCCCAAGGCGGCGCGGAGCATCACCGGGAGACTTCCACTTGCATCCCCTGTCCTTCCGGGAGTATGTCTCTCTAACCGGAGCTATTGAACATCCTGATGACTTGCCACAAGGAAATGCCGAGACAATCAACAGCAAGGTTATGGACTGCCTTTACGAATCCTTTGATCGCTATCTGTTGCATGGAGGATATCTGATTGCCATCAATGACCTGGAACGCCATGGCCAGATACGTCGCAGCACGCTCGCCACCTATGCAGACAGGATCCGTGGAGATGTAGTCAAGCGCGGCAAGCAGGAAGCGTATTTGCGCGAGATTCTATCAGCGGTTATCAGACATTATGGGAGTCAGATTACTTGGAATGCTATGGCACAGGATTTGTCAATCGATCATCCGAAAACCATAGCCAATTATGTGGCCTTGCTTGATCGTATGGATGCCCTGTGCGTGATTCCCGCCATTCGCGAGGACCGTCTTGCAGCAGCCCCAAAGAAAGCAAAAAAGGTGTTTTTCCGCGACCCTTTCATCCTCTATGCGCTACGCGCATGGCTGTATCCGTCAGAGGCCACCTTCAAGGCCCAGATACAGTCGGCAACAGCGGACTCTGTCTGGGTGTCAAGGATAGTAGAAGCCACTGTAGCCTCTCATTGCCAACGCATCCACCCTACCTTTTACATCAAGGCACAGACTGAAGTGGATGTCGCTTATGTGCATCAGAATCGATTCTGGCCGATTGAGATTAAGTGGACCAATCAACTGCGGCCCAAGACCCTTAAGCAAATCGCTCGCTATGATAATGGCGAGATTTGGAGCAAAAGCCGCGTATTCAGCGAAATTAATAGTGTGAATGTTGCTCCATTGCCATTACGCTTGCTCCGCTTTTGAAAGCGTGCATAACTGCCTGCCTGGATAATCAACTCCACAAACACGGCAAATAGTTCTTTTAAGGGGCTTGCTGCTTCATCTGTTGACCGGGAATATAAGATTTGTTCGACACAACCCTGCTACAGTCTCGCTCTGGTTATATGCAAGGTACTGTTTAAGGCAACTTCAGTGGGAACTATTCCGGCTCACAATAGGCAGCGTTTGTCCCATGCCGAGATGTTAGCTCTGCGACAGACGATCAAACTCTGGACCGGATCTGATTAGATCGAAGATATGTTGCAATAGAGACTTGGCCGCTAATTGTCATCACTGCGACTTTAGCATTTGGGCTATATTCCCAGTCTTGAAATGTGCCTTAATGAATTCTACAGTGGATGTGTGCGATTGCTTTGATAGTTATTCTCTATTCGAGACAATTAGCCTCAAGTGCAACCAAAAATTGGGAACTCTAAACTAGGATTTTCTGCTAAATCCATTTGGTATTATAAAAGTCTTGCTTACATCCTCATTCATGACCTTGGCAATTGACACAAATGAAAAA
>JAPORB010000143.1 GCA_026710425.1 Gammaproteobacteria bacterium | reverse complement strand
GGGCTATTTTGAGCGTTTTGAAAATCTTTTTATCAAAAACCCCTAATGTAGTGTCATTAATATTCCTGTTGCTGAGGTCATATTAAAGGTGCTATCCGACTTGGAACGGGCAATGTTATTGCATTCAAGTATGGAAGATCTATGATCTGGGTGGAGTCGAAACAGGACGAACACAGTGATGAGGTTGTTTTAATTCATACTGAGGACGATGTCAGGGCATAGCCAACCGGATACTGGAATTTATCCTGTAGTGTGGTGCCAGAGATGATTCAATGTCTAAGTAGCAGAGCATTAGCTTGGAGTTGGTCACCGATATTTAAGAATGTTGCGAGGGTAAAATTAGAATGCTGACCTCATCACTGGGTGGAGCAGCCATTGAAACCGAGTTGTCCTGGGTGCAGGGTCGATATTACAGGTAGAATCCACTGGCAACGGCAATCAGGGTCATGATGAACAGTAACCATTTCAACGTTTCAGGCCTAGCCCGTACCGCCCATTTTACCGCCAGATGCGTGCCAGCCATGGCACCAATAGCCACCACCAGACCAGGCAGCCACCGTACCTGTCCAAAGGCTATAAACACCAGTAGGGATACCAATGTAAAAGCCAGTGAACAGGCCATTTTCAATGCATTGGCACGTACCAGATCATAACGCAGGTTGCCAGCCAATGCCGCCAACAGTATGAATCCAACACCTGCCTGGACAAATCCACCGTAAATTCCCGCAGCAAAAAGCCCCCACCAGGCTCGACGGTCTTCTTTAGGAGATATGGTGGGCGTTCCAGACGGTGGTGCCATAATGCCGGGCATGACCAGAATCACTATCGACATAATCAATATGGTTAGGAGCAGAACTGGTTTCAGATATAGATTGGGTAACAATGCAGCTCCCAAGCCACCCAAAAATCCACCACTGACTGAGGGAATCAGGATAGGTATTATGGCCGGGCGATCCAAGGTTTTGTGTTTGTCGAAACCGGCTACTCCAACAATTCCTTGCAAAAGTACGGCAATTCTATTACTGGCATTGGCCGCATCAGCTGGCAATCCCAGGACCATCAGGGCTGGGATAGTGAGATTGGAACCGCCGCCTGCCAGAGTGTTGATGATACCTGCCACAAAGCCTACAGCACTGAGCAATATGAAGGAGTTGTAAGTCAGATCCATTGTGTTGATTCCAATCGGTATTATAACTGTTGGTGTATTCAATCGCTACATCATGTTTTTGGTGATTACAGTCAACTTGAACTACTGACTTGCAGCATGGGGCTGGATTTCATAATTCAAATGATAAGAAAACAGATCTTTCGGTCTTTCAAATTTTTAGTGTAAAATTAAATCCCCCGTTGTAAAAATTAATGCTGCAAAGTATCGATAATGGTTAGCTTTATCTGGAACTTTTCAGAATAACTTTGTTTATTAATCACATAAGGAAATTTAATGTCAGGGGCGTTGAAAATTGTAATGGCCCAGTTAAATTTACTGGTAGGAGATATTGATGGCAACACTGACAAAGTAATCGACAGTTGCCACAAGGCTATTGAGCAACATCAGGCCGATGTAATAGCCTTCCCTGAATTGACCCTGACCAGTTACCCGCCAGAGGACTTGCTGCTTAGACCCAGCATTCAACTACGCATCAGTAAGGCATTGGATAGAATCATCAATGCTGACCTCGATATATATTGTGTTATCGGTTACCCCGCCAATGAAGATGACCGACTTTATAATGCGTTGGCTGTGATCTATAGGGGCGAGGTATTGGGAACTTATTACAAGCAATATCTGCCCAACTACCAGGTTTTCGATGAACGCAGATACTTCACTCCCGGAAAAGATCCCTGCCTGATTAAGATTAGGGGCAAGAAGGTAGCTTTCACTATATGTGAAGACCTTTGGGAATCCGGTCCAGTAGCCCAGGCGAGCAAAGCTGGAGCCCGTCTGCTGGTCAACATTAATGCTTCCCCCTTTCATATCGGCAAGCAACAGGAAAGAAAAACCTTGCTTCTTAGGCGTAGTGAGGAGGGCAACTTTCCCATAGTCTATGTGAACCTGGTGGGCGGACAGGATGAGCTGGTGTTCGATGGCGGCTCCATGGCAATCGATGCAGGATCCGGTAGCAGTGTAGAGACCCCTCTGTTTTCTGAAGGACTGTTTTCACTTGAACTCAACTATACCAATAAGTTTCATATCGCTCAGGAAATTGCTCCTGACCCCATGCTGATTGAGGCCCAAATCTATCAGGCACTGGTACTGGGAGTGCGGGATTATGTCAACAAAAATCATTTCAAAGGAGTGGTAGTGGGTTTATCTGGCGGCATTGATTCCGCACTTACTCTCGCAGTGGCAGTGGATGCGCTGAGCAATGGGCGAGTACAGGCCGTAATGCTACCTTTTGAATACACCTCACAACTTAGTCTCGATTGTGCAGCCCGACAGGCTGAAACTCTTGGTGTCGGCTACCGTATAATCCCAATCAATGAGATTTATCATGCCTTCATGCAGGCACTGACCGAGGAGTTTGCCGACACCAAGGAGGATGTCAGTGAACAAAATATCCAGGCTCGTGCCCGGGGTGTCATTCTGATGGCCATCTCCAATAAAAAGGGACATCTCGTACTGACGACAGGAAACAAGAGTGAAATAGCCGTGGGTTATTCCACCCTATATGGCGATATGGCCGGAGGATTTGATGTTCTCAAGGATGTGTCGAAGACTCTGGTCTACCGGCTGGCAAGGTACAAAAACCAGCAGGCGGCTGGTAGTGACTTTACGCCGATCCCGGTTGAGGTCATTGAGCGCCCACCTTCTGCCGAGTTGGCCAAGGATCAGCTCGACCAGGATTCCCTGCCGGATTACGCAGTGCTTGATCAGATTCTGGAACTTTATGTTGAGCAGGATAGAAGTGCGGAAGCAATTATTGCTGAGGGGTTTCAGGAAGAGGAAGTCAAGCATGTGCTTCACTTGGTGGATCTCAATGAATACAAACGCCGCCAGAGTCCACCGGGAGTGCGTCTGACCCGGCGTGGCTTCGGTCGCGACAGACGTTACCCAATAACCAATGCTTGGCCCCAGGGAGATTGATCAAGAACTTCAACCTGTGCAGTCAGATTACCCGTTTCCCTGCTAACTTTCCAACCTCATGACGATGACTTATTGGCATCGAGCTAGTTGAAGATTCCAAAAGTGATGATGTTGAGCAGGGATCGGCGTGGTTCCGGTGTGGAGCCGGCCTGGGAATTGATGATCTGCTGACTGCCAGAGGTGATCGGACGCCGGGTCGGGGCCAATGGAGGATCTCCTCGATTGTCTCCCAACAAACCGAAACTCAGGGTGTAAAGCAGGGAAGGATCGGTAATCTCGGTACGCACAACGAAGTCACCGTCATCATCAATGGCGGCATGATCGGGATAATTTTCCTTCAGCAGAGCAAGTGAGGTGTCAGCCAATTCGTTGAGTCCGAGGCGCAGATAACATTCCACCATGATTGCAACACCATCTGCCACTGCGGGTGTGCCCTGAAAATTTTCCACTACGTATTGCCCGCGTCGCAGCGCAGCTATGTAGGCGCGTCGCTCCAGATAGTAATTCGCAACATGAATCTCATAGGCTGCCAGATTGTTGCGCAGGTATACCATACGGGAGCGGGCATCGGTGGCGTAGGCACTGTCAGGGTACAGTGCCAGTAATTGAGCAAAATCGTTGAATGATTCCTGGGCCAGTCCAGGGTCACGTTTGGTATGATCAATCGGCACAAAACGGGAGAAAAATCCAGAATCGTCGTTGAATGAGGAAAGGCCGCGCATATAATAGGCGTAGTCTACGTTCTCATTGTCCGGATGGAGTCTAATAAAACGATCGGCCGCAGCACGGGCTGCCTCGTTATCACCGTTTCGGTAATAGGCATACACTATTTCGATCTGTGCCTGAGCCGCAAAACGACCGAACGGAAAGCGCGACTCCAGTGCCTGATAGGTGCCAATGGCCCCGTTAAAATTCTGCGAATTGAGCTGTTCCAATGCCCGCCGATAGAACTGTTCCTCCGTTGTCAGGCCAGCAAATTCGTCTTCTTCGCCATCACCGAACAAACCGCAGCCACTCAACAGTGCTAGCATCAATAATATTGTCCACAGTCTCATCAGATTCTGCCATCCATTTTGGGGAACCACCTTCAAAAGCAGATTAAACCACAGTCCTGTGCTCTAACCCAATCATCATTTGCCCAAGACAAAGACCGGCAGACTGTCCATTGATGCCTAATTGCAAGTATCATGATCGAATGAGTGCTCTTTATCGCAAGATCAGTCTGCAGGCTAAGGTACCGGATACGTTATCCGGAAGTCGATTAGACCAGATCGCAGCCAAACTGTTCCCGGATCACTCCCGAGCCAGATTGCAAGGCTGGATCCGGTCGGGTTGTTTGCTGGTTGATGGTCAGCAATCAAGGCCGCGGCAAAAATTGATGGCTGGTATGGAGCTCAGCCTGGAGGTTGAGCTCAAGACCGGGGACGGCAGCCAGGCTGCACAAATCATACCGCTGGCTATTGTTCACGAAGATGAAAATGTGCTGGTAATTAACAAGGCTGCCGACATGGTAGTCCATCCCGCGGCCGGACATCATCAAGGCACCTTGCTGAATGGTCTGTTGAATCACTGCCCTACACTTGAAAATCTCCCAAGAGCCGGTATTGTGCATCGGTTAGACAAGGACACCACCGGATTGATTGTGGTTGCCAAGACACTCACTGTTCATACCCATCTGGTGCGGCAGTTGCAGCAACGAGCAATCAGCAGAGAGTATGAGGCTATTGTCCGGGGTGTCCTTACCGGGGGAGGCACGGTCGATGCACCACTGGGACGACATTCGGTTTATCGAAAGAAACGGGCCGTTGTTGCGTCTGGACAAGAGGCAGTAACTCATTATCGGGTGCGAAAGCGCTATCGCCATCACACTCATATTGATGTAAGCCTGGAGACTGGACGCACGCATCAGATCCGGGTCCACATGGCGCATCTGAAGCATCCATTAGTGGGTGATCCCGTGTATGGCGGACGCTTGCAAATTCCTGCAGCCAGTGCCCCTGAGTTAATCGAGCAACTTTCCAGTTTCCGGCGACAGGCACTTCATGCCCGGCGGTTGAGTTTCAGCTTGCCCGGCTTGGAGCAGCCTTGTACCTGGGAAGCTCCTTTGCCGGAGGATTTTCAATCCCTTTTGGAAGTCTTGACGGCAGATGCCGCTCGGAATGATCTTACGTGAACTCGCTGGACTTTATCACCCCTGAATGGCCAGCAGCGGAAAATATTGGCACAGTGATCACTACCCGCAAGGGTGGGGTGAGTTGTAGGGAATTTGCCAGTCTTAATCTAGCTCTGCACGTCGGCGATGACAGGGCAGCTGTTATCACCAATCGTGAACTGGTGAAATTGGCAGCCGGGGACAACCTGCAGTGGCAATGGTTGCAGCAAGTCCATGGCCGTGTGGTACACCGAGCGCAGCAGGCAGGAGAGGAACTGCAAGGTGATGCACTAGTCACTTCAGTGCCAGGTATTGTCTGTTGTGTAGTAGCAGCGGATTGTTTACCGATACTTCTTTGTAATCATGCAGGCACAGAGGTGGCCGCTGTCCACGGCGGTTGGCGCGGTTTGGCAGCGGGTATACTCAATGCCACAGTAGAGTTCATGTCAAGCCCGCCGAAATCTTTGATGGCATGGCTGGGGCCAGCCATTGGTGCTTGTCATTACGAAGTGGGTACTGACGTGCGTGCACAGATAATGATTGGCGATGATTCCCCACAGATGACCGCTCAGTTCACGGCGGTTGGCAATGGTAAATACTTTGCCGATTTGTCGGGAATTGCCCGCGTCCAATTGCTCAAGGCTGGAATTGAACAGATTTATGGCGGCCAGTATTGCACCTACTCGGATCCCGATCGGTTCTTTTCTTACCGGCGTGATGGTATTACCGGAAGGAACTTGAATGCCATCTACCTTCATAGCTGAGCAGTTACCAACAAGTGTGGTACGTCCTTCGCTTACTACAGCAGGGCGACTCTTTACAGTCATATCATTGAAAATCGAGTCAATTGTAAGGCACTCACTCCAATTTTTAGATTTTGAAATGTGGAATACCTGTTTGGTATATTCCTACGAAGAAAATTAATCTAAATTTTCGGAGATAAAGTAAATTCGCTTCGTCAATTTTCAGCCTAATGATATCAGCTGGAGAGATAAGGTATTATGGCGTTATTCGATCTTTTTCTGTTTAGAAGATGCAGATATATTGATGTTTACTCTGTTAGCAATTGTTCAGCAAAAATAAACATGATTTTAGAGAGTATAGACAGATGGCTAACATCACAATCCATATTCTTAATGACAACTTCAAGGAAAATGTGTAATCGTAAATCAGATCCTTACTGCTATTAATTGATATGGAAACAGATATGCAGCATCCTGTATGACTAAATTATTGGCAGTATAACGAAACCATAATTCGTTAAAGTTCATCTAGTAGCAATTCCCATCCTTGGATGGCAACGATCTCTATCTGGCTCTTCACATAAAACAGTTTTGCATCATCTAGTTCCTCTCACATCCCGATACCTTGCTATCTTCGTTGACTCTAAAGCCATACATCGTTGCTCAACTCGAATCAAATATTAGTTTGTCGAAAAATCAGTATCGTCCGCATATTGAAGCCATACTAATACTTGCTGTAAGTCTCAAGTCATAAACTCAAGAGAATTAGACAGTAAGGTCTTAGGTATAATTTGTTGTCATAGCTTATGTATTGAATTTTCTGGATACATCCCAATAACAAAAGTCAGGGAAAAATGAAAGAGACAGCGTTTTGAGGGCACTGATTGCATCAATCGCTAGTTATTTACGGGACTGGAAATCATGCAAATCGATAAATTCACCAGCAAGTTGCAGTTAGGCTTGTCCGATGCGCAATCTCTTGCCGTGGGCAAGGATCATAATTTGATTCAACCAGTACATCTGCTGCTGGCCTTGCTTGATCAGAAGGGCGGATCAGTGAAGCCTTTGTTGGCGCAGACTGGATTCAACATTCAAGAGTTACGGGACAGGCTGCAACAGGCCGTGGACAACTTGCCACATGTACCTAACGGGGCAGGTGATATCGCTGTTGCTCCCGAACTTAGCAAATTGCTGAATATGGCAGATAAGCTGGCGCAACAGCAGAATGACAGTTTCATTAGCAGTGAAATGATTTTACTGGCTGTTATGAATGACAAGGGTGAGGCCGGGAAGATCTTCAATAGCTTTGGGGTTTCACTTAAGGCACTGGAGAATGCCATTCACAACTTGCGTGGTGGTGATAACGCAGATGATCCTGCGGCAGAGGATTCCTGGCAAGCTCTCAACAAATACTGCGTTGACCTTACCGAACGAGCTGGAAAAGGCAATCTGGACCCGGTCATAGGGCGTGATGCCGAAATTCGACGCACCGTACAGGTGCTGCAGCGACGCACCAAGAACAATCCTGTGCTTATCGGTGAACCTGGCGTTGGTAAGACAGCCATTATTGAGGGGCTTGCCCAACGCATTGTCAATGGTGAGGTACCGGAAGGATTGCGCGATAAGAAAATCCTGGCTCTGGACATAAGTGCACTGATTGCGGGTGCGAAATTCCGCGGCGAATTTGAGGAGCGGCTGAAGGGAGTACTGAAGGAACTGTCAAAGCAGGAAGGCTCCATTATCCTTTTCGTTGATGAATTACATACTATGGTGGGTGCCGGCAAAGCTGAGGGATCGATGGATGCTGGCAATATGCTTAAGCCTGCCTTGGCGCGTGGTGAACTGCATTGTGTTGGTGCCACCACCTTGGATGAATATCGGCAATACATTGAGAAAGATGCCGCACTGGAACGGCGCTTTCAGAAAGTGTTGGTAGATGAGCCTACCGAGGAAGATACTGTTGCTATCTTGCGCGGCTTGAAGGAGCGCTATGAAGTACATCATGGCGTTGATATAACTGATTCGGCCATTATCGCCGCTGCTCGCCTGTCGCAACGCTACATAACCGACCGCCAGCTGCCGGACAAGGCCATTGATTTAGTTGATGAAGCAGCTAGCCTGATCCGAATGGAGATTGATTCCAAACCAGAAGAAATGGACAAGCTGGAGCGACGACTGATTCAACTAAAGATCGAACGTGAGGCATTGAAGAAAGAAGAGGATTTAGCCGCCCGCAAACGCAAGGAATTGTTGGAAGAGGACATTCGCGAACTGGAGCGTGAATTTGCTGATCTGGAAGAAGTCTGGAAAGCCGAGAAGGCATCCCTTGAAGGAGCCGCTACCATCAAGAGCAGTTTAGAAAAATCCCGCCAGGAAATGGAATCAGCACGTCGTGGTGGCGATTTGGCTCGCATGTCAGAGATTCAGTACGGAGTTATACCAGCACTTGAGCAAAAGCTGGCTACGGCACAAGAGGTAGAGGCTTCCGAGAAAAAGCTTTTACGCAACCGGGTCACTGAGGAAGAAATCGCCGATGTGGTGTCTCGTGCCACTGGAATCCCGGTAAGTAAAATGCTGCAGGGAGATCGACAACGTTTACTGGAGATGGAGGTGGTCTTGCATCGTCGGGTAGTGGGACAAAAGGAAGCTATTTCTGCGGTGGCCAATGCAGTCAGACGTTCCCGCTCGGGATTGTCCGACCCCAATCGTCCCAACGGATCGTTCTTGTTTTTAGGTCCTACCGGGGTGGGAAAGACCGAGCTATGTAAGGCATTGGCGGAATTCCTGTTTGATGCCGATGAAGCCATGGTACGCATCGATATGTCTGAGTTCATGGAACAGCATTCCGTGGCACGCCTGATTGGTTCACCTCCAGGTTATGTGGGCTATGAGGATGGGGGCTATCTGACTGAGGCTGTTCGTCGTCGTCCCTATTCAGTATTGCTCTTGGACGAAGTGGAAAAGGCACATCCCGATGTGTTCAATATATTGTTGCAAGTGCTGGATGATGGTCGCTTGACTGATGGGCAGGGGCGTACCGTAGATTTTAGGAATACGGTAATTGTGATGACATCTAATCTCGGTTCCGAGCGAATCCAGGAAATAATGGGTGCGGGAATAATGGATGAGAGTGCCTACCAGCAGGTGAAATCTATGGTATTGGACGGCGTGGTCAGGCATTTCTCTCCAGAGTTTGTGAACCGTATTGATGAAACTGTAGTTTTCCATCCCTTACAGCGGGAACAGATACGGGGTATTGCTGAAATCCAGATTGGTCTGCTTAACCAGCGGATGGCTCACAGCGATCTGGCCATCATCGTTGCTGATCAGGTGCTTGACCATATTGCCGAACAGGGGTTTGATACTATGTATGGTGCTCGCCCATTGAAGCGGGTAATCCAGAACGAGATTGAAAATCTGCTGGCTCGGCATGTGCTCCAAGGAGACTGTGTTGCTGGCGATGTCATAGCGATTGATTTGGACAGCAAAGGTGAACTCAGCTTCTCCAAAGCCTCGGCAGAAGCAAAGAAGAGGGTAGAAGTGGAGCAGGAAAGCAGCAATATCATGGAAGAAGAATTAGCCTCATGACGGCTTCATACCATCGGAAAACCTTGCTAGCTAGTGTCTGAATGAAAACTCACATCAGAACTTAACTCTTTGGAAATTAAGCAAAATTTAAAAGGTCTCCAACACGAAGATTTAGCGGTTTTACACAGGTGTAATCAAAATGTACTTGCTCTACCCAAAATTGTACCAATCTTCAAGTTTTAGAATATCAATTAATTCTTTTAGTTTCAGTATGATAGCATCGAGAATTGAGTTTTGTTCCAGACACTAGCTACTTGACTTACCATGATTATATGGCAAAATTATACTGTTTTATCAGGGCGTTCCGGCCAATCCCGTTCGTTCTGACAAGGTCCGGACCTGCCAAGACCTGACAGTTTCCCGGATCCCATCCCGGATCAGGACAACATCCTGCCATTGTCCCTTTCACGTTATTGCGTACGGGACCGACATAAAAGCATTATGCAGTGCTGAGTGTGCCCGCTGTGCTGGGAATTCCAGTTCAGGGCAGGTGTCAATTGTGCGGCGAATGTGGAATTCGATTGTTTGGCCAGTGTTACATCTGGAGGAAAGCAATGGCGTTGCCCGGTGTTGAATTAAGAACCAAATTTGTTCTGGGAAAAGCTTAGCTTGGGATCGGTTGCGAATGGCAGTCGCAAGGGACAGAGTAGATCCAGCAGGTATGGCTAACTGAAAATGTTGCTGCCACGTATGTCAGGCTTTTCAGAGCAGGGTAAAAGTGAACAAGATTAAGAAAGGTAAAGGTTAAGACAGTGGAAGAATTATCTGGCGGAGAAATGCTGATTCGTGCTCTATACGATGAGGGGGTGGAATTCCTGTTCGGTTACCCGGGTGGGGCTGTGCTTCATATCTATGATGCAATTTTCCAGCAGAACAAGGTTGAACATATCTTGGTTCGGCATGAACAGGCTGCAACACACGCAGCGGATGGTTATGCGCGAGCCACTGGTAAACCTGGTGTAGTACTGGTCACATCAGGTCCAGGTGCCACCAATGCCATCACCGGATTGGCAACAGCCTACATGGATTCCATTCCGTTGGTAGTTATTTCTGGCCAGGTTGAAAGCCGCATGGTCGGTTCGGATGCCTTCCAGGAAACTGATATGGTTGGAGTCTCGCGCCCGGTCGTTAAACATAGTTTTATGGTGCAAAGTGCAGCTGAAATACCACTGATTGTAAAGAAAGCTTTCCATATCGCACAAACTGGGCGACCTGGTCCAGTTGTTATTGATGTCCCTAAAGATACCACTGACCCGAAAGTAAAATTGTCCTACGAGTATCCAGAGCAGATCAGGATAAGATCCTATCAGGTCCCGACAAAAGGTCATTCCGGTCAGATCAAGAAGGCTGTAGAAATACTGCTAAGTGCCAAGCGACCAATGATCTATACCGGTGGTGGGGTAATTCAGGGTGAGGGCTCTGAGGAACTGATCGCATTGACACATCGGCTAGGTTATCCCATTACCAACACCCTCATGGGACTGGGTGCCTTTCCGGCATCAGACAGACAGTTTCTGGGCATGCTGGGTATGCATGGAACCTATGAGGCCAACATGTCAATGCATTACTGCGATGTGCTGCTGGCTGTTGGTGTCCGTTTTGATGACCGGGTCACCAACTCTGATACCAGTAAATTCTGCCCGGATGCCACTGTCCTGCATGTGGATATTGACCCGGCCTCAATTTCCAAGACTGTGGCAGCCGATGTCCCTATTGTTGGCCCAGTTAAATCTGTCATGCAGCAAATGATTGAGCAAGTCAACAGATCCAAACTGAAGGTTGATGACAATGCTTTGGATCTGTGGTGGAAACAGATTGAGCAATGGCGGGAAAAAGATTGCCTCAAGGTCAGACCATCAGAAGAGGGTTATATCATGCCACAACATGCCGTTCAGGCTGTGTGGGAAATCACCTCAGGTGATGCCTATGTGTCGTCTGATGTTGGCCAGCATCAGATGTTTGCAGCCCAGCACTATGGGTTCGATAAGCCAAGGCGCTGGATAAACTCTGGTGGTCTAGGCACCATGGGTTTTGGTTTTCCCGCCGCTATGGGCGTACAACTGGCTTTCCCCGATGCCGTTTCAGTATGCATTACTGGTGAGGGGAGCTTCATGATGAATCAGCAAGAATTTGCCACCTGCATGCAATATGGGTTACCCGTTAAAATCATAAATCTGAATAATGAAGCCTTGGGCATGGTCAAGCAATGGCAGGATATGCAGTATGGGGGACGTCATTCACATAGCACCTATGCCGAATCACTGCCGGATTTTGTCAAGCTGGCCGAGGCATACGGCCATGTTGGTATTCGGATCGAAAAACCGGAAGATCTCAAACCTCGGCTGCGTGAAGCTTTTGCCCTTAAGGACAAGCTGGTTTTTGTAGACATTGCCATTGATCCAAATGAGCATGTATATCCGATGGCCATCAAGGGCGGAGCTATGAAGGACATGGTGTTAAGCAAGACGGAGCGCACATGAGATGCGACATATAATTTCAGTTCTGATGGAAAATGAACCGGGTGCGCTGTCTCGCGTAGTGGGGCTTTTTTCTCAGCGGAACTATAATATTGATACCCTGACGGTGGCTCCTACTGATGATCAGTCGTTATCACGTTTGACGTTGACCACCAGTGGTGATGATGCACGTATAGAACAGATTACCAAGCATCTGAACAGATTAGTGGATGTGGTTAAACTGGTTGATCTTACCGAAGGGGCTCATATCGAGCGCGAGCTGATGCTGATCAAGGTGCGGGCGGCTGGAGCACAACGTGCCGAAGTGGCGCGCATGGCGGATATCTTTCGTGGTCAGATAGTGGACCTCACCTCCAATGTCTACACCATTCAAGTCACCGGTACCGGAGACAAGTTAGATGCCTTCATTACGGCATTGGGCGATAATGTGGTTCTCGAAGTGGCGCGAACCGGTGTTTCGGGGATTTCCCGGGGCGAAAAGACACTTGCTCTTTAGAAAAAGCAGAGCAGATATGGGTTTGAGTATTGTCAGTTCGAAACTTAAGGAACCAGCAACTGATCTCAGGCCTTTGCAATCCAGTTAATGTCTTTGGCTGTGACTAGTCTGTTCGTGTTGTTGTTCTGAAAGGATGTGGGCCACACTCCCACTCAATCTCTGCGAACCGCACAGGAAACGGCAGAGCCTTCTGGTCTCCAAGCAACATTAGTCCCCAGTAAGCCCAGTGGCGGTATGAGTACAGTCCAGTTGGCGCATGGTGGTAGGCATCAATAAACTCGGCATCGGTAAACAGGTCAAAAGCTTCCTCTATGCCCTGATTGGATCCTAGTGCCATAATTTCATTCAGCAATTGGCGGGTGTTTGCAGCTACTGATTCGGCAGATTCATACCAGTTGACATTTTGTGCAAGCCTGATTAACCGTGAAGTGCGTTTGGACATTGTCTTTGCCTGCTATGACTTTATAGTCAGATTGATTGAAAATTCTGATTATTACTCTTTGCCCGGCAAGGAGCATATTTCCCCTATACGACCCAATGTCTGCACAGTACAGTCGTGTACATATCGGGTAGCCTTAAGAGTTTCATTAAGCAGTTTGCGGTCTTCTAAAGATAAGCCTTCCATTGCCGGTGAGTGGCTTAGGGCAATAAGCGTCAGGCGGGGATTATAGGCATCGCCATAGTTAACTCCTGCGCATTCCATACCTTCATCTAATATCAATCCATGCCGTAACAACGCACAGATATCCAGTAGGTCCTTTTGGCATTATCGTTGCTGAACAGTTAGACATTTACAACCAAACATATCGCGTATTCCGGCAAGATTTACCCTTGGTGGTATTTTGCTTGTACGGTCTACATATCGCGGACTCAGCCCACCAGAAAAACTTACGGATATGGATCTGTCCCTAGCTAAAACCCGCACTGTCAAAGTATTGCATTCTTCCTGGATAATTTGACCATTAGCAAGAAAATCCAGAGAATGGTAAAGATCTACGGGATGTATGGTCTTTGCAGTGAAAAAACCAAGACCCTCACTCTTGTGGTGTCCTAGCTGGAGTGCCAAGGCTGTACCATCATACAAGACAAAATGCTCTGGCAGAGAGGGAAAGTGTTCCCAAAGTTCCTGTTATGCCTCGGGAAGAATGGCCCAATATGGTATGATCAATAATTTATAACTCAGGTAATATAACAAACAGTTCTATTTTACAATTTGCGATTCTATATTTCTACTCCCCGATTTTAATCTGAAGCTAAAATTTGTTCAGAAATTACGCAGCTTTTGCCTCTAATAGCATCAATCTCAACCAAATCAGATTGAATCACAGACTCACAACAGATACAAGATTCTATTGGCCTCAATCAATTCGTGGGAAAAACCCCTCTGTCAGCAGTATTATGGAATATATGTTCTATTTAATTCCTGTCCTGATCTTAAACGGATTCACCATGGGCTTCCACAAAAACCTCGGCAGGGATGCGATAACCAAGAACCTTGCGGGGTCGATTATTAATCCGATCCTCAACGACATGAATCTGCTTTGCACTGACCTTGCGAAAGTCCGTGCCCTTGGGGAAATATTCACGCACTAAACCGTTGGTATGTTCGTTCAAACCGAGCTCAAAGGAGCGGTAAGGTGTGGCAAAGTAAACCTGTGCACCAAGCTCCTTCGAAATCTTCTCATGCCGGGCAAACTCCTCGCCATTGTCCGCCGTACAAGTATGCACAATATGGATTACCCTTACCAGATCAAAAGTCAAGTAAAACTGAAGAATGAGTGGGGGTTGAAACAATCCAGGGACAATCGAACGGTCAAGCACAAGGGGGCTTACGAGAAATCTGCCCATGTCTCCGAATCGCATCAAAGCTCAGTCACCTTATCTCAACATTAGTCGTTATTAGGGCATTTAATACTGGACAAATAGCAATTAATCGCGTATATTGCTTGCCATCAATAACCAATAATCCTCCGCAATATCACCCATGGAGTTCGGCTGTTATGAGCAAGACTAGAAATCGCCTGCCCCGCTTTGTTGACGCGGATCTTACCAATGCCGAAGTGGATACCATGAAGGAGATTGCCCTTGACCGAATCGGTCGACAGCACCAGCCAGGATCCGAATCAGGTACGAGATTAATACTTTCCATAACTTGACAACCATCATACAGATTGACCAATGTTAATGCCATAATATAATGTTGCCTTGAAGTATTTGGCACCTAAGGTAGCTGAGTCAGCAGTGCTATAGCAAGCGCAACAGAAGGGTAATAAGTGTCGCGTATAGAATGATTGATGCTTTTGGGATAAAACTTTGACTTGAAACTAGAGGAGACATCATTGAATACCGCATTCGATACACTAACAGCCTCGAACAACTTACAGAAGACAGGCATAGAGAAAAGCCAAGCCGATGCCATCGCTCTGGTAGTCAATAATTCTCATGGAGAGCTAGTTACCAAGACTGATCTTGCAGCAGTCAAGACTGATCTCGCTGCGGCTATGAATGAGCAGAAGGCCGAGCTGACTACCGCTATGAATGAGCAGAAGGCCGAGCTGACTGCGGCCATGAGTGAGCAGAAGGCCGAGCTGACTACCGCTATGAATGAGCAGAAGGCCGAGCTGACTGCGGCCATGAGTGAGCAGAAGACCGAGCTGACTACCGCTATGAATGAGCAGAAGGCCGAGCTGACTGCCGCCATGAATGAACTGAAGACCGAGCTGACTGCCGCCATGGCCGAACTGGTCGTAGCAATTAGCGGACAAAATAATAAAATCGAAAAGTTGAATACCGATATCAAGTGGGTCAAGATTATTGGAGGCACAATCAGCACCATGCTGATTCTGCCCTACATTGCAAACTTTTTAGGTGGTTAGTATCTGGGATAAAAACCTTTATATTGGCCTAGATTATTTAATAATTGCACAACACTCTGGCGGTTTTTACTACTGACTGCAACAACCTCAACTAAAACTGACTCTACCACAGACAAACAACAGACACATACACCTCTTGGCTTCAATCAGGGCGTGCGAAGGACTCCCGTTGTCAGTAAGATTAAGGAATATATGTTCTATTTACTTCCTGTCCTGATCTTAAACAGGTTCACCATGGGCTTCAACAAAAACCTCGGCAGGGATGCGATAACCAAGAACCTTGCGGGGTCGATTATTAATCCGATCCTCAACGACCTGAGCCTGCTTTGCACTAACATTGGGAAAGTCCGTGCCCTTGGGGAAATATTCACGCATCAGACTGTTGGTATGTTTGTTCAAACCACGCCCATAGGAACAGTAAGGCGTGGCAAAGTAAACCTGTGCGCCAAGCTCCTGCGAAATCCTCTCATATCAGGCAAACTCCTTGCCATTGTCCGCCTGCTGGTGTGCACAAGATGCTTGTAGGGGTTTATGCGCTTGACCAACATCTCATTCAACTCATCAGCCGTCTTGGTCTTGAGCAGACCTAGGAAAGTGTACTTTGAACAACGGTTCACAGAAGAAACCAGTGCCTCCTGGTGACCTTTGCCGACGATCGTATCAAGTTGCCAGCCGCCCAAACGGCTTTCTCTTCAACAATCCTGGGACGCTCAGCAATGTCCACACGGCCCGAATTATGGCCATGTCCAGCCTGTTTGCCACCCTGCCAGTTCGGCTTCTTGCCACGCCGACGAAGGTACTGGTACAGCATATCTCCTGCTCGCCGATTCTCTTGGATATACTGATAAATCCATACAGGCCCCCGCCACATCATAGTTCTCATGACGCAACCTGCCCGAGATCTTCTCAGAACTCCAGCCAACCTGCAGTCGATCTTCAACCCTCTGCCAGAGCTTGGGGGTCATCTTGCGGAGAACCGACGAGGCAGCACTACGGCGGTCAGAAGCCTTGTTCTGGACTTACTTATGTCGAAAACTCTTTTCACCGCTGTTTCGAAAAATCTCACGTGACACGTGAGATGGTGCTAGTGGATCGAGCAAGCTACTTGACGTTATCCCGTAAGGATTTTCCGCTTTTCTTCAGCGCATAAAGCATGCCGGCCTCCATGACAGTTGGACTACCATGCACGAGGGGTTTGGCCAACTGCAACGCACCACCACCTTCTGCCGTGAAGATGGTAGGATGTTACATCTGAGAAAGACTGCCGATCCTGATGCTTACCAATTGGAACTCTATCAAGCGATGCAGCTCCAGCCACCAGCAAGAGGTATCCATAAGTCGGTCATCTGACTGTGCGCCATCCCGCGGGAAGTGCGTCCTTCCCCCGAACCTCTGATCTTGCCGATTTCGGCATTAATCAACTTTGTAGTGCCACTTGGATTTTTATCTGATTGATATTTATAAAGATTTTTCACTAAATGTTGAACTTCTGTTACGACTTTTGCCGATGAATTGCTCAAGTCTAGGAGCAAGAACTTTTTTATTCTGGATAGTTTGACTAGTAATTGGTTAATCTGGATTTTATATAATCAACCTTGCCATTCGACTGAGTAACCAACTGAATTGGGCATTGGGACGGAATGACATAACTGTCAGATGCAATAAGTTGAGATTTCTCTTAAGCAAAAATCAAACAGGTTAAATTACCTTCTTCATGGCAGTCATATAACTGCGTAATTTTTTCCCTACCTGTTCGATAGGATGCGACTGTATACAGTCATTGACAGCAATCAACTCTGCGTTGTCAACACTGGTGTCAAGCAGCTGTAATCCTCGACCGATTACATCTGTGTCGATTTTTTGCATGAACTCTTTTAACAGTGGCACGCATTCATTGGAGAACAAATAACAGCCGTACTCAGCCGTATCGGATATCACTTTGTTCATCTCGTACAGCTTTTTGCGACCAATCAGGTTTGCAATCAGTGGCACTTCATGCAGTGACTCATAGTAAGCGGATTCCTCAATAATGCCACTATCGCACATAGTTTCGAACGCTAGTTCAACTCCGGCCTTGATGATGGCGACCATAAGGATTCCGTTATCATAGTATTCCTGTTCTGGGATTTCCGTTTCTATAGCAGCAGATTTTTCGAAAGCAGTATTAGTGGTCGCCTCACGCCAACCCAGCAGTTTGGTATCGTCTTTAGCCCAGTCATCCATCATGCCTGAGGAAAATTCGCCAGTAATAATATTGTCCATATGTTTTTGATACAGACTGGTCATAATCTTCTTCAGCTCGGCAGCAAGTTCGTTGGCAATGATCTTGGCTGGGTTGGAAAGGCGATTCATCATGTTGGTGATGCCACCATGTTTAAGTCCCTCGGCGATGACTTCCCAACCGTGTTGTACCAGTCTGGATGCATAACCTTCATCCATGCCTTTTTCGATCATTTTGTCATAGCAGAGAAGGGAACCAGTCTGTAGCATACCGCACAGAATAGTTTGCTCACCCATAAGATCAGATTTCACCTCGGCAATGAATGAACTTTCCAGAACGCCGGCGCGATGTGCGCCGGTGGCAGCTGCATAAGCTTTGGCAATTTCCAGACCATCACCATCGGGGTCATTTTCGGCGTGGACAGCAATCAGTGTTGGAACACCAAAACCTCGTTTATACTCTTCACGCACTTCGGAACCTGGACTTTTGGGTGCTACCATAACCACGGTAAGGTCTTTACGGATCTGCATTCCTTCTTCCACAATATTGAACCCATGGGAATAGGCTAGGCAAGCACCTTGTTTCATAAGAGGCATAATTTGCTTAACCACCGGGCTGTGCTGCTTGTCTGGAGTTAGGTTCAGAACCAAATCAGCTGTAGGCAGCAACTCCTCATAGGTACCAACGGCGAAGCCATTTTGAGTGGCATTTCTCCAGGAGGGTCGTTGCTCACTTATGGCGACTTGTCGAAGTGTGTATGACACATCCAGACCACTGTCGCGCATATTGAGGCCCTGATTCAGCCCTTGGGCTCCACAGCCTACGATGACCACTTTTTTTCCCTTGAGCTTTTCGACACCATCGCTAAATTCGCTTCTGTCCATAAAGCGGCATTTGCCAAGTTGCTCCAGTTGCAGTCGCAGTGGAAGTGTATTGAAGTAGTTCATCAGGTGACTCCAAATCGTTTAGTCTGGTTGAAAAGCATGTGATAAGGCTCTCAGCAGGTGTGTGCCAGGTAAGGAGAAGAACAACCTGATGAAGACCAAATCTATTGCAAATTATAGGTGAAATGATAGCTGTCAAGCTTGGCAGAAAATTGAGTATTAACGGGTAGTTATACTCAAGGTGGCTGGTCAAGAGTCTGCAATGGATCCCGGACCTCAGAAAACCCATATTGTATAGTATCAATCATCCGGCGTAAATTGCCTGTTTGAATCTGGCACCGCAGGGTGCAAAAGGCCTGTATAATGGGTGTCTTTCCTTTCTGGCCATCAGGCACAGAGCTTTTCTTACAGGCCAAGGCAGAATAACCGAGGCAAAATATGGAATCAGAAGAGGTAGCAGCGGAGGAAGATTCACTACTTCCAATTGATGAGCATGAGGAGCTTGTCTCCGAGGGTGGGCGGCAGATTCGTCGGCGTGGCATCTTTTTGTTACCAAACCTGCTGACGCTTGGTGCCTTGTTTGCCGGTTTCTATGCGGTCATAGCGGGGATGGCAGGCAATTTCAATGAGGCGGGTTGGGCTATCCTGATTGCCGGAATTTGTGATGGACTGGACGGGCGCATTGCCCGTCTGACCAAGACCCAGAGTGCCTTTGGTGCCCAGTTTGACAGTCTATCTGACATGGTGTCTTTCGGAATGGCACCGGCACTGATTATGTTCAGTTGGGCCTTTGATGGCTTGGGTAATGTGGGCTGGGCTGCCAGTTTCGTTTACATGTCTTGTGCTGCACTGCGATTGGCACGATTCAATGTACAGTTGGGTACGGTTGACAAACGCTACTTTGTTGGTCTTTCCAGTCCAGTCTCTGCGGGTCTGGTCACTTTTGTGCCTTGGGTTGCCACAAAATACGGAGTCGAGGTTATCCCCTTATTTTCCTGGTTGTCCGCCCTACTAACAGTATTCGCTGGCTTGCTAATGGTGTCAAACTACAGGTATTACAGTTTCAAGGAGTTGCAGTTCAATGGCACGGTTCCCTATATCGTGTTTATCTTCACCGTTGTTATGCTGGTGGTGATTGCACAGAATCCACATGAGGTACTGTTGGGTATGTGTCTGATTTACGCATTATCCGGGCCGGTGAACTGGGTGTATCGTCGACAATTCAGTCGAAATCGCACTCAGATAACCTCTGCAGTAAAAGCTGAGATGGTTCCAGCACCATCTTCAGTTGGCAAATCGGGAGGGCGTGCTAAATCTAGAGCCAGACGAAAGCAAAAACCGGCGGTCAGATCTGAGGCAAAACCGGAAACAGGGATGGTTCCAGCGGCCAAAAAGGGGCGGTCAACAGAGCCGGAACCGGCAAAACCAGAGTGAGCAGTGTCTGTTTGTTCAATAAGTCTGACCAAGCCATCCACCAGCAGCATGTTTAGACCATACACGATAAAAAATTTGCCATGCGCCAGGAAGGTATGCAGTGGATACTGGACTACATAATCAATCTGCTTTAATCAGTTCTAAATTCCCAGCTGAATATAGGTGTCTAGAGTTGCGTGTTGAGGGTTGTCATTCGATGATGCATGTGCTTCAATGGGCTTGAGTGATTTACCTTAATCAAAATTTGATAGATTGTCCTCTCTAAATAATTACAATTCAACTCAACTCAACTGAGTAAAAATTATGCTTATCAAAAAACCCGATGACATAAAGCCCTCAGAAATTACACCGGAATCTGTATACCGCAATCGGCGAGAGTTCATGAAGGATAGCAGCAAGCTGATGCTAGGAGCTGCAGTTGCCGGTATGAGCGGGATGGTAAATGGTCAGGAAGGTGATGCATTGAAGGCCAGAGCCCCGGCCTCATTAGAAGGTTCTTCACCTCCATCTTGGTTGGCCAAAAAATTTACTGACATAAAACCGGCACCGGACAGTGAACCCTTCTTTACCGGGGAAACTCTGACCCCTTATCGTGATATCACAAATTACAACAATTTTTATGAGTTCGGCATGGACAAGGATCATCCCTCCCGACGATCTGATAAATTCCAGACAGATCCTTGGTCCATTGTGGTTACTGGTGAAGCGAATAAGGCAGGGAGATACAATCTGGAAGACATCCTGAAGCCACTGGACCTGGAGGAGAGGGTTTACCGGCTGCGTTGCGTTGAAGCATGGTCGATGGTGGTACCTTGGATCGGGTTTCCACTTGCTGACTTACTGCAACGCTTCGAACCTTCTTCCAAAGCTAAGTATGTGGAATTTGAGACACTGGTTGACCCTGAAACCATGCCTGGTGTTACCTCACGCTTTGCAATAGTTGATTGGCCTTACCGTGAGGGGCTGCGCATGGATGAAGCCATGAATCCACTTGCTTTTATTGCGGTAGGTCTTTATGGCAGTATTCTGCCTGCGCAGAATGGTGCACCGCTAAGGCTGGTGGTACCGTGGAAATATGGTTTCAAAAGCATCAAGTCAATAGTCCGTATTAATTTCCGCGAAACCCAGCCTTTGACGAGTTGGGTTGACCTGCAGGCAAGTGAATATGGTTTTTATGCCAATGTGAATCCCAATGTTCACCATCCCCGATGGCGCCAGGACAAGGAACGACGTCTGCCGCAAACGCTATTTAGTCGTAAGTATATTGATACGCGATTGTTCAATGGCTATGCCGATCAGGTGGCGCACCTATATGAGGGGATGAATCTCTCGGTTTACTATTAGCAGATTTGTTGTCCGTAGGTCCGCTTTGCACGGCAGTTTTTGTCCCGATTACAGGAATGGGGAGTTTATTTAAACCGGCTGTATTTTTCGTGGTGCTGCTGCCCTTTGGTCTGCTTGTGTTAAGGGTTTTGCAGAACTCGCTAGGTCCCGACCCTGCCCAAGAGCTGGCAATTGAAACTGGCGAATGGACGTTGAGGTTGCTGCTAATCACCCTTTGTATGACTCCCTTGCGTCAGCTGACGGGTCGGCTTGAGTTTGTCAGGGTCAGGCGCATGGTGGGGCTTTTTGCCTTATTCTATGCCAGTGTTCATTTTCTTGTTTGGATTAGCTTTTTACTGTCTTTCCGTTGGTTCGCCATTGCCGAAGAATTGGTAGAGCGACCCTACATTACTGTGGGTTTTGCAGCATACCTGATTCTGATTGCTCTAGGGGTGACATCACCACTGGCGATGGTGCGCAAGCTAGGAAGAAACTGGAAACGGCTCCATCGACTTGTCTATCTGGCGGCCATTCTTGCCGTGATTCACCTGCTATGGATATTACGCACCAATATTTCTGAGGCAGTGATTTATGGAGCCATTTTAGCTATATTGCTTGGTTATCGCTTAGCATCGTATGTTGGCAAACAGAATCGAACTGCTAGATAGAGTTCTGAAGTAATTTGAGAAGAGCTGCTAAGATAAATTAGCTGATTATCCTAATTAGTCTTCGCTCTCTCAACTTATTTTTCCGCAATTGTGTAATGAGGACAACTAAGTATTTTCATGAAGTTTTTTGTCTCTTTCTTGGAAGGTAGTCGCAGGTTTATTTTCAATGTATTGGTCGGGCGCGAATTATCGGTATCAGCCATCTCTATTTTGGAAACCCAAGTTTTCTTTCCTTCAATACGGAAGACTTGATCTGAAAGATTGACCACATCACCTCTCATTAAGCCTACTTCTGCGGGATAATTATCGAAGTGCTAATGGACATTAGCAGTTAAATCGTCAATTCGTAAATTAATGCAGATGGCAGTGTTATCAATACGGTTGTAGGCATTTTCAAAACGATTGTTAACGTCGTTGAGCTGAACGGCGAAAGCGTTGAAACAGATGTTCAGGGCGATAAACCCTCACATAATCACACTGATAATGATGGCATAAATTGCCACCAACACAGCCATATGTCCATTGGTAACGATTCGAAAACCCTTTTTTGAAATTTTTTGAAGCAATTTTTTACTTTGCTTCATCATCTGCCTTTGTGCAATGAAACTCCATTAATATTTTATGCATAATTGCTGGCAAGAACAATTAATTCCTTTCTTGGTCCATCAGAGTGAGGCACTTGCACCCCATGCAGAACCGAAATGAGATATTTCTAACTTTTTTGGGTAACTTGACCAATTCCAGATTGTCAATGTCCTCTACATGCTTTTTCAGGCTTATGCCTAAGTATCAAATGTTCAAATGAACAAAAAATTGCCCAATGGCGTACCAATAAGAAGCCTTTTGGGGAGCGAAAAGGTGGATAAATTTTTTCTAAATTTATTAAAATCAATAGCTTAGGATGTTAGAAAGTCTCTCCAGCCCAAATCTTGCTCTTTAGGCAAAGATGCGTATAATGCACCACTTTGACTCTGGATATTAGTAGATTGGGTCTGTAGCTCAGTTGGTTAGAGCGCACCCCTGATAAGGGTGAGGTCGGTGGTTCAAATCCACCCAGACCCACCAA
>JAPORB010000062.1 GCA_026710425.1 Gammaproteobacteria bacterium | reverse complement strand
TAATTGATTATCTCGCCAGTCCTGAGAATACCAAATTATTTTTGCGCAAGCCCTATGGAAAATTTTCCTTTAACTCCATGAAGACTGATCAGCTGTACCGTATCGATGGCAATCCTGGTGCCGGACATCCCTTTCTTGCCATGTTACAAGACACCCTTTATTTGGTCTGGAAAGGATTTGACGGAGAGCAAACCACCATTCAGGTAATCCAGTCAGTTGATGTCGGCAGCAGTTGGTCGGCACCAACTGTATTGATGACCACCACCGAGGGATCAGATCATCCACTGCTTGTCTCTCATCAAAACAACTTGTTCCTCAGTTGGAAGAGTGATGAGCATGGGTATGTTTTTCAGCCTATTACACTTGGAATAGGGAGAGTTTTCAGTGACTAGGCAAGCTCCAGCCTTACGCTCAGGTTTGTTCACCTTCGTGCTGGTGTTGACCTTGGTTATCAACCCCGCCAGCCATGGAGATAATTTTAAGCCATTCACGGCTGAATCTTTTGCGGGAATCAAGCAGGAATTTCTGGACTCAGAGTTTCTGTTGGGTCTATGGTCAGTCGACTGCCCGCCCTGTCTGGTGGAGTTGAACATGATGGGTGATCTGTTGAAAAAATATCCGGACTTACCTTTCGTGCTGATTTCGACAGATCCCATTGATGAGCGGAATACAGCACTAACTTTGCTTGAGGATTATGAACTTGATCAACGCGAAAGCTGGATGTTCGCCGATAGTTTTATCGAGCGTCTGCGCTACTCCATCGATCCCGGCTGGTATGGTGAACTGCCTCGCAGCTATTTTTTCGACAGCAACCACCAGCGTCAATCCCACTCCGGCATCATGACCCTAGACTTGCTAGCCAAATGGTTCGATAAAGACTTTTCTCTGCCCTAAATTTACCCCCTAATACCTAGAGTCCAGAGCTAGCGGCCTATCACTCTGTTAGTTTTGAGTAAGATCTATGCAGATTTATTTCGCATTTTACTGTTAACTTTAGCATTATGCAGTAAGACCAACGCCTAGTACTTGAAATCCTTGGTAATCACCCGATTAATACTCAATAAGTTGATGATCCATTGAAGCCATTTTCTGCTGTCTTGATCACAAAAGTCGTAGAGAAACATGCATTTGGTTGAATCAAGACGCTATTCATGGAGTAACGTTCCGCAAGCATTCCAAACAGTAAACTATCTGTCTCTGGTCAAATATTCACTGCGATCAACGTTAGGGGCCACATCAAATATCGGTATACCAAGCTTGTTCGGCTTGCCCGCAGGCGGCTTTACAAGTTTCGCTCTAATTCACACAGATGTGAAGGACCTTTGGTATCTAGTACGCCAAGCTGCTCTAGCGCAGCTCTTGCAGCGGCTTCCGCAACTACGCATGCATCCTTAACCGTACGCTCAAGCCGATCTCAAATTTTTCTGTCCAGCGGTTGGATTTTTCCATTCTCTGCTCGTTTTAATGCTCACTTCAATGCTCATTAGCATTAAAACGAGCATAAGAATTTTTTAATGCTGAATTCAATGCTCATTAGCATTAAAACGAGTATAGGAAGTTAAAAAGCAAACTTATCAAGGCCTTAGGGGTATTGCACTTCAAAGAAAAACGGAGGAATAAAGTAAATTTGGCTGAAACATCTTATCTTATTGATTAATACATATTTATCTCTAAGCCGTAATATCAATCATCACTCATTTTGAGAAGTGGGATCTTTTCTAGGCCAGAGGCATAGTGACAACTCACTGACTAATTGTGATAGCCACAAGGGGTAGACTCTATCAAACCAAATGGCAATTAGTCACTTAAATCTTTTGAGCAAATTGGAATCTGTCTGCTTGGAGTGTTTCTTGAAAATTCTCCTTGGATTCGGCAATCTTCTAAGTATTATGAGAAAATAAGTAAAGAAAGTTGGGTTTTTCAGGCCATGAGTAGCTGGCTGATAATGATAGATTTTTGAAAATACTCTGGCAAAATTTTGATGCCTTGAACTGCTAGATATCATCCTCAATAATTTCTGCAGCTCTTTCAGCGACCCTGTCAAATCTTTTAGGAAGATCATCAATGCGATTGATGAGTAGTGATAGGCTATCTGCTTTCAGTATATCTAAATCATCACTTGATGAATTAATTCTCTCTTTAAGTCGGTTAGCATTATCCAGCTTCTCCTCTTTCAATAATTGATATTTTTGCTCCTGTGCCAAATCCTCCCAGTTACTATCCTCATTAAGTCGTTTCAGACCTGCTTCACGGTGCTGATCTTCATCTTCCATAAGCTTCTTAAGCTTTATACGCAGTAGTTGTGATAGCTTATCCATCAAAGGCCTAATCAGGTCAGGCTCATTAAGTAACTTCCGTTGGTCCTGTATGGCCTTAACTTGTGACAAGATTTCTTCCGTATCATCTAACATAGAGGCTTGATCAGCCAAGGTTTTGAGTTTATTCCAGTTGGGCAAACGTTTGTTGATGCCTTTAGTCAGACATTGCCATTCATCAATACTTTCTCCTAATTCTTCTCTGTTCTCAAAAAGTATCAGCAGGCTCTCATTTCCTGACTTACCTCTAATTTTCTCCAATAGGCTCGAGACAGGCCGGATTGGCCTGGGTGGATCACCACCTGCCTGAACAACAAGATCATCCAGTTTGTCTAGAAATAGCGATAAATGGAATAATTCCTTACCCACTTCACTATTGATTCCTACTTTATCCATTAATGAACATATCTGATCCCGTTGTGAATTGGAGACTGTTGCAGACTCCAGTTTGAAAAGGGATTTGGATAAATCTTTGCGGTCAAGTGACCTTGGGTCGAAAGTCCTATTACGCTCGTCGATTGCTCGAGCCAGCTCAGCTGCAAGAAGCACCTGTAAACCGCCATCCACCGCATCAATCGGCCAGCCATAAGGAGGTGATTGAAATTTATCTTGAATTTCAGAGCCCATTTTACCAACAGTTATGAAATCAATTATCGCTTTGCAGACCGGATTATTTTCCGGCTTACCCTCATAGCTAACTGCCTTGAGGGCATTGGGAGTTCCTCGACTTGCCCGCTCGTATACCTCTGACCAACCAATATTGTCAGCTAGGCTGAATTGAGGATAGAGGCGTTGCAGAGCTTCTTCCGCTGCCAGGCTCACAGATTCTTGCATAGTTATGCCTTTAACTTCTTTGCCATCAGATTTTAAAACAAAGCTATTGGAAAAGGCAGTATCAAGCAGAAGATCAACTTTTTCTTCAGCGATATCCCTGATTTTTGTCATATTTTCACTGGCAATATCATCAGCCGATTCGAAGATAAGACCATATCCACTTATCGTATCAGCAGCAGCCTTGTACTCAGTCAAGTACCTCCGCAGTTGCAAAGAAGGGCTTTTGGGAATAAATACAACAATGATCGGTGATTGATTACCGAACTGAATTGCTTCATTCCGCAAGTACTTTTCCTCTGTTTCCCATCCATTGCATACCCAGACATGGATACACTGACCGACCTTTGCAGGAAGACTTGTCTGGAATACTGGTATCAGGTCGCGGAGAATGTTCGACAAGCCTTGAGTCAAGGCAATCTCGCCTACCTCTTGCAGATATTTCTGGCGAATACGATTTTGAAGTTCCTGATTAAACCAGGTCTTATCTTGTGACAGCATTGTTTTATGATGCTGGAATTTATTTTTCCATTTATCATCTACTTCAGTCTGATAGTCGTTCTCATTCATCTTCGAATTTTATCTCCAAGTCACTTTATTAAATTGAGTATGATGTTGACCATGCCGCCAATGTGAACTTCGCAATTTTCTTAAAACAGCGAGAACCTTATTGACAGGATGTAGGCCGATGTCTCTGCTGTCACCTAGCATCTTTTGAACCATTAATGCTGCTGTCTAGAATACTGGAATGGAACTGACACATTTCAATGTCAGATTATAGATCAAGTATTTTATTTTGATTGGCGTAGAAACAACCTCTGTTGCAGTAGTATTGCCAATCACTCTTAAATATTAAGATCAATATGATGAGAAGGAATCAATTTCTGCTGAGCTTGTTGTGCTGAATCTATGTTATTTCAATAGATTTAGTTATGACAGATGAATCATGAATGTTACTCGCACAGGTTATTTCTTCACTTACACTTCTTGCTTTACCTCGGCAATCGGTACTAAGTCAGATTTGTTCAGCGGTCTTCAGGCATTCAATCTGACCATAGCCCAACCAGCTTGAAGGTAATTGCTTCGAAAGGTAATTATGATACCGAAGAATCGTCCGCTAAAGTCGCCAGTAAAATCCACCATGCCTTTCCACTTGAACACACCAAGATTCTTCTCGCCTGAATCAACAAACCAGAGATAGGTGACTTCTTTGCGCGCATAGAGTGAGTAATTTTCAGTCAGATCAAGACTCCGGATGGAGGGAGAGAGCACCTCCCAGATTCAAGTCGTTACCACTTCGAAAAACATTACATCCGGATACTCTGGTATTATCTTGCGTCGCCAGATCAGGAATCACAACATCATCGCCCAGATGCAGCTCAGGCTCATCCATGATCCACCAACCGGCCGGACCGCCTTTGCTGCTATTGAATGGCAAATGGATGATCGCTCCCAACCACAAACTCGTCCTGATAGTTCGCCGATTTGTGTTTTGTTACAAGCTGTCGCCATGGTTTCTCCTCCCCCCTCGAATTTGGCGACAAATCATAAACCATGCCAAGTATATGAAAGCTCAAACATCGATAAAATCTGAATTTGAGGTTTAGCGGAACTATGTGATGAACATAACCCCCCCCCATCTTTCTGGGATCAACAGTGATTCCTTGTATAGAAATTGATTACAGTAGACACCACTGATGTTTCCGATACACAGACTAATTGTGCACTCCTCTTCTTCAATTCTTATGCTCTGTTGTACCATCCAGCTATATCCAGTCAAATATCGGGTAAGTGCTGCCTTGTGGTGCCACTATTGGCTTTACTCAACTTGGTCAAGGTTCATCCAGATTGCAGATAAGTGCATCATCTGGCGGCTACTACACCAAGAAAATTGTGTGACTGGCAATCAAATGGTTCAGCCTTGGTAAATCACTTTGCGGTTTGTGGACTGTCAGCATAATAAATTTTGGGGCGGAACTACTGCCACCAAAGTCGGTATCTCGCCTGTTGAAAGGTTTGGTTTCATGTTACTTGTGAGTTCCACGGATCCAGTGCCTGCTCAATCGGTGTGCAAAGTGTCATGTTGTATTAAGCTGTATCTAATTTTCCCGTCTCCACCAGTTCACACACATCAGACGATTCAATGCTAGTCATTATTATGTGGCATTTGCGCTATGCATATAATCGTTTAAAACAATTGCCTGAGAACAGGGTAACTGCTTAATTTCGATTAAAATTTGTGCTTAATTAAGGTCAGCACTTGGTAAGTTTTATGTAGAATTTGTCGGAAGCCATACCGCAACCGCGATTTTCCGGCACTAACCTGCCAAGGCAAACATTGTCTATAATGCCCCATGGCCCCCGCCACTCAAAAATTTCGCTATCCAACCCTGACCGCTGTGGTCATAGCCAACATGGTTGGCACTGGTGTTTTCACCAGCCTTGGATTTCAGTTGCTGGAAATTCGTTCCGGGTTCGCCTTGCTGACACTCTGGGGGCTGGGTGGGCTGGCCGCAGTCTGCGGAGCATTGACCTACAGTGAACTGGGTGCCGCACTGCCACGTTCGGGTGGGGAATACAATCTGTTGGGACGCATCTATCATCCCGCAGCAGGCTTTGTCTCCGGCTGGGTATCTTCCAGCGTAGGTTTCTCCGGTCCTGTCGCTCTGGCTGCCATGACCTTTGCCGCCTATACCTCTACCGTCTTTACGAACGGGCTGAGTGATGGGATACAACGCCTGCTGGCCTGCAGTCTGTTGATCCTGTTGACCGTTCTGCATGCCACTAACCATCGAAATAGCAGCGGTACCCAGGTGCTCTTCACCCTGCTGAAAATTGCAGTAATTGCAGGCTTTATTATCAGCTCAGTAATGTTTGTCCAGTCACCGCAGCCGGTTAATTTCTTACCTGGCAACGGTGATGGCGCAGTTCTTACCAGTGGCGTATTTGCGGTAGCACTGATTTATGTGAGTTTTGCCTACACTGGCTGGAACTCAGCAACTTACCTGAGCAGTGAACTGGAAAACCCGCAGCGTACCCTTCCTTGGATACTAATCACTGGTACTGCTGTCGTAACTGTGCTGTATCTAGGTCTAAATTACTCATTCCTATACGTGGCACCCATGGATGCCATGGTCGGTCAGGTAGAAGTAGGTGCCATAGTGGCACAGACTGCCTTTGGGGATAAGGCTGGCCGCCTTACAGGATTTGTACTGGCACTGCTGCTCGTCTCAACCGTAAGTGCCATGACCATGGCCGGTCCTCGGGTATTGCAGATGCTCGGCGAAGACTATCCAGCACTCAAGATACTGGGACGCACCAATAGCAATGGAATTCCTGCTATCGCCATTGTTATGCAATCGACTATAGCTTTAGTCTTTATTCTCACGTCAACCTTCGAGTCCATCCTGGTATTTTCCGGTTTCACTCTGGCTTTGAACAGTTTCATCACCGTATTTGGCATCTTTGTGCTACGCTGGCGACAACCTGATCTTGAACGCCCCTACAAAACCTTTCTATACCCTTTGCCACCCTTGATTTACCTGATGCTCACAGGCTGGACCCTGACTTTCACTCTAGTGAATCGACCTGTGGAAGGTCTGTTCAGCCTCGGCATTATTAGTCTTGGTTTAATATTTTACTGGCTGGCAGCACATCGGCTTGGTATGCTGAATCAAGGCTTAAATGATCCTTGATTCAATCAGACTAACTGAAGGCTGGAAGCAAATTGGTTTTTGACCTTTCCACTTATGTATGGTTCTGAGAATGAAAAAGACTCAAGCCTACATTTAGCAAATCCAGTGGCTTCAAAGTCTGACCGATACCCAAGCATTAAATCTGAATTTGCCGTAGTTAATCCAGGAGATGACTTTGGTTGCCTCTCAGAATTCACACAACGGTAACCGAAAAAATTCAGGTAATTTGTTAGGAGGCACATCAAGGCGACATTTTCGTGGTTGGTTTGACTAAAAAGAAAAAGGGCTCTCTGTTAAACGATGCACACTGGCATACATGCGATAGCCAAACGTTTTAATGCACAGATACGACTCCTTACCTTACAAGGTCTTAACACCGTAGCAAGCCAGGAAATCACTGAAAATCTGCATCAGTCGTTGTCAAGCAACTAATGCAGTGCTTCGCTGCCATTCAGATTGATACCCAGAGACTGTAATTGATTAGCGATTACAGGATTCTGTGTGCTTTGCCAGCGCTGGAACAGATTCAGCAAATCTTCCATACTCATTTGCTGATGCCGGGAACAGGCCTCTGCCACCATTTCCAACATGCGGGTAAAGGTATTGGCGAGTTCGAAAAAAATATGGCGATTACTGCGGGCATTGGATGCCAGATAATCATAAGCACCCCCGCCCATACCAACAAAATAATCCTGCCCTATTCCCCGTCTAGCCCACTTTTCTGGAAACAGAGCACCTAAAAACAGTGCCATATCACCCATATGCTGCAAGATTAAGCAACGATGCCTGTCATTGCTGGCCTCCATTGCATCGCCATAGAGTAAGGCCAGCGGCCGCACCGTGAGCTGACCATCCGCGTAAGAGAAAAAGTCTTCGCTGCGGGCAAACCGATCCAACAATTGGCCCAAATACCAGCAAGTGTCTTCGTGAGGAGGTGGATTGAAACGTTCGGCTTGACGCTTAAGGCGCCCACAAAAATAATTGGACAGCGATGTTTCTGTGATTGGGACTTGCTCCGTCTCCACACGCATGTATACCTCCAGAATAGATTAACCCCGGTCCAGGCTAACAGCCTGATCAAGATTCCGGGGCAATGCTTGCGTTGTCATCCATGTCTGACTTTATCCCTCTATTAAGTCATCGGCAACTCATTCCCGCTTCTTAAAACGGTCGAAAGGCTATTTTAATCGGTCTCAAACATCTCTCAGAACCATCACAGAAAGCCATCTTGCTTCAAAAATTATATATTCTCAATAAAATCAATAATTAAATGAAGGTCGCAGTCTACTGATCATCGCCGAGGATATTGAAGGCGAAGCCCTGGCTACTCTCGTGGTAAACAACTTACGCGGCATCCTAAAAGTTTCTGCCGTGAAAGCATCCGGATTCGGTGATCGATGCAAGGCCATGTTGCAGGATATCGCAATTCTCAGGGGTGGTACCGTGATTTCCGAGGAAGTTGGACCCAGCCTTGAAGGGGACAATCTGACTGACCTGGGCAGTGCCAAGCGAATCGTAATCAGCAAAGACAACACTACCGTGGTTGATGATGCTGGTCAGAAGGCTGACATTGATGCAAGTATGGTTCAGATTCGTGCCGAAATCGATAACACCGGCTCCGACTATGATAGGGAAAAATTGCAGGAACGCGTGGCTAAGCTGGCTGGCGGGGTGGCAGTGATCAAGGTCGGTGCGGCAACCGAGATAGAAATTTAGGAGAAGAAGGATCTTGTTGACGATGCCCTGCACGCCACTCGAGCCACGGTTGAAGAAGGCATCATGTCCAGTGGCGTTTTGGCTCTGGACAGCTGATGCCATCCGGGACAAGGTCAGCGCAGCCAACAAGGATCAGCACATTGGTGTTAGCATTGCGCTGCGAGCAATGGAAGAGCCATTCCGTCAGATTGTTGCCAACGCCGGAGTTGAACCAAGCGTTGTTCTCAATAGAGTCCGCCAGTCTGAAGGCAGTTATGGCTATAATGCTAAAACAGAGGAGTTCGGTGATGTGCTGGAATCCGGTATTATTGACCAGGCCAAGGTAACCAGCTCTGTATTGTAGCATGTAGCCTCCATCGTAGGTTTGATGCTAACCACTGAAGTGATGATTACTGAAAGGAAAAGGAACTTTCGGCTGCACCGGCAGCTGCTCCGGAATGGGTGATTTCTGACACATGTTTTGCTTCCTGCTTGCTTCCTGCAGTTTTCTGATGACAAAAGCAGTGCTCGGTATCGTGCTCTGACTTTTTTTGACTGTCCAATCGCTAAACATTGCTACATTGCCTGCGGCTTGACTTTGCGGCTAACGGGTAAGGGCAGGCAAGACAATTTAGTCCTAACCTGACAACCAGTTCCAGCTATAATTCTGGACCAATGGAAACAAAGATCAACAGTACTTTCCGCAATGTCGACACCTGATGAAATACTGCACCGGGTTTTTGGTTATCGCGAGTTTCGCCCACCCCAAGACCGGATTATCGACTCCTTGTTGCAAGGGAAAGATGCCTTGGTGCTAATGCCGACCGGTGGCGGCAAGTCCCTTTGTTACCAAATTCCAGCCCTGCTGCGCCCTGGTTGCGGGGTCATCATCTCACCCCTGATTGCCCTGATGCAGGATCAGGTCAATGCCTTACGGTTGCTGGGAGTCAAGGCAGCGTTTCTAAATTCCACCCTAGCTCCGACTGCGGTGCAACGCATAGAACAGCAATTGCAAGACGGTGAACTGGCTTTGCTTTATCTGGCTCCAGAACGCCTGACCCAACCATCCACCCTGAGCTTGCTACGGAGTATCCGAGTTTCACTGTTCGCCATTGATGAGGCGCATTGCGTATCCCAGTGGGGACACGACTTTCGTGCCGACTATCTGGAGTTGAACCTGCTGCATGAGATGTTTCCCAAAGTCCCGCGTATTGCATTGACAGCTACCGCCGACCAGCGTACCCGCAATGAAATCTGCCAAAAACTCAACCTCGAAGCGGCAGAGCAGTTTATTGCCGGTTTTGACCGACCCAATATCTGCTATCAGATCGCCCTGAAGCACAATGCAAGGCAACAGTTACTGAATTTTCTGCAGTCTCGTCACCCCCATGATGCCGGTATAGTGTATTGCCTGTCCAGAAAAAAGACAGAGGAGATTGCAGCCTGGCTTGTCGTTAAGGGATTCAATGCATGCCCCTACCATGCCGGACTGAGCACTGAGACCAGAGCTAAACACCAGGCCCGCTTTCTCCACGAGGAGGCAATTATCATCGTGGCCACCATTGCCTTTGGAATGGGTATCGATAAGCCCGATGTGCGTTTTGTCGCTCATATGGATATGCCTAAAACCATCGAATCCTATTACCAGGAAACCGGACGGGCTGGGCGGGACGGAGAGCCTGCCGATGCTTGGATGGTCTATGGGCTGCAGGATGTCATCAAGCTAAGGCAAATGATGGAAACCTCGGAAGGTAGCGAGGATCACAAGCGGGCCCAGCAGCATCGGCTCAATGCCATGCTAGGTCTTTGTGAAATTACCAGTTGTCGCCGACAGACACTGCTGGCTTACTTCGGAGAGCACTTGGCAGACCCCTGCGGTAATTGTGATACCTGCAAACAACCACCACAAACCTGGGATGGTACCGAAGCGGCCCGCAAAGCATTGAGCTGTGTCTATCGCACGGGTCAGCGCTTCGGTGTCAATCACCTGATTGATGTACTGCGCGGTGGCAATACGAACAAGGTCATTCAGTTCGACCATCACCAGCTATCGGTTTATGGCATCGGCTTGGAACTGGACAACAATCAGTGGCGTTCGGTATTTCGGCAATTGGTGGCGCGTGGTTATCTGAGCGTGGATCTGGAGAGTTACGGGGCACTGAAGTTACATGAAAGGAGTCGAACTCTACTCCGTGGTGAAGAAGTGCTGCTTTTAAGAAAAGACCTCAAAACTAAAATGGTCAGGCAGCAACCGAAGAGTCTGCAGCTGGCAACTGAAATCAATGTTTCACTTTGGGATGCACTGCGTGCCTGTCGGCTGGAGTTTGCTCAAGACCATGGGGTACCAGCATACAGGGTTTTTCAAGATTCAACCCTGCGTGAAATGTGCCTGAAACTTCCCGACAATCTTGGAGCATTCGCAACACTTTCTGGTGTAGGCGAGTACAAGCTGAAGCTTTATGGCCCTCGATTCTTAGAAGTGATCAACGATCATCTGGCCACCTCTTAATAAGACAATCGTATGATCATGCGGCTCGGATATTACACATATCAAAATTTACCAATTTAATTTCGCAATGGCCAGGATACGTATCAGATGCTACAGCTAGAAAGCTATCAATGCGTCACATACTTATGGCAAAAATTTAGACTCACTTGTATTTACTAATCAATTGTACTTGTGACTGACCAGATCGGATTTGGCGATTTAACCCTGTCTGACCCAACGTAAAGGCTATTATTTACGAAAGACTCGAGTTTAAAACATATCACTCAGATCCTCCTCTTCGGCATCAGCGTTATCTTCATGATCAGACTGCTTGGATGTTTGTTTGGACTCACTCTCAAAATCACGTTGTATTGTCAACTGGAACTGATTTTCTAGGGTCTGAAATCTTTTCTCGTAAAACAATTCCTCGTGTTGTTCACTGCTACCGTTGATATATATCCACTGGGTGGCTCGTGACATCGCCACAAATATCCATCGTTCAAGCAAGGCTTCAGAAAAGTCTTCCCGAAATTCACGACGATTGAAAAATGGCAGCAATACAGTATCGAAGGTCAGGCCCTTGGCACTGGGATAGGCCATCAGCTTGGGACGAACCGAGGCAAAGTTATGACCTGGTTTTTCTGAATTGTTTTTTCTACCAATTGTAATGGGAAACTCAATATCAAAACCCACCTCTCGAAGTTTTTTACCAATGCTATGAACCAGTTTATTGGAGGGCAACAAAATCCCTATACGCTCGCCCCTGTCCACACGAGTACGCAAGACATCTACTAGATGGTTAAATAACGCGTCATGGTTACCTGCAATGTAAACCAGCGGTTTTTGTTTTGGCCCCTTGTCCCTGGTCTGATCTGTAAACCGTTTTCGCTCAATCTCATCAGGAATGAATGAAGCCGCCACGCTCACTATGTATGGTGTGCAACGATAAGCACCTAATAATTCCAGGTCCCTTCGGTCAATACAAAGTGCTTTTAATACATCATTCTGGGATGATCCATTCTCAAAAATTTGTTGCTTGCTATCCATGAAAACTGTCACATGCCCAGATATCGCAGTCAAAATTTCAAAGGCTATCCAGTCGAGATCCTGACCTTCATCTACAATAACAAAATCTAGCAGCCTGGGTTTTCTTTTGGACACATACTTGTAAATTTCCCAGCGGATTTGTTGAAAGTTTGGTTTACCCTCTTCGTTCTTTGGCACTGATTTACCAATCTGTGCCTGATAATACTTGCGGCACCATTGGTCAAAAGTCAAAACGCTATCATGCGAGAGGTCGAGATCATCAAGCCCGGACTTAATATAGGCCTTGAGAGCTTTTGTGTAGACTAACAGGCTGAATCGGGAAGGGGCTGTCCCTAATCGATCGACCAGCTCGCGTGCTCGATGCAGTGCCACAATAGTCTTTCCTGAGCCGGGTGAGCCAAGCACAAGGTGGTGTGTACGGGTATCAAACTCGACTACCCTGGTCTGGTCGGGCGTAAGACTATCCCTGGATACCAACCAAGTCATCTCGTGGTGACCTGAGTACCTGATATGATTTCAGGCAACAACCCGAACGAATGAGTTTCTTTTCCTTGTTGTTGCCGTTTTTTCTGCTCTTCCTGACACTCGCGTACTTTCTTTTCATCTCCCGCAAGTTTTGCTCCGTCCAGACACCAATGCAGTTCCCAATTATCCAGTATGGGTAAGGGATTGAAGGCTTTGAATGCGAGCTCAAGCTGCGTGTTACATTCAGTCCTGTTTCCATTCTTTTCAGCAAGTATAGCCTTGAAAACGCGATATGGTGGCCTGGAATTGGCATCAATTGCCTTGTCGATATAGACCATAGCCTGCTCATTCTCTCCCTGGTCACTTTTGCTCAGTGAAAGGTTGAAATAGGCTACTCCAGATGCCGGATTTTTTCTGGCAGCTTCCAGATAAAATTTCTCCTCGGACTCGAAATCCTTCAGACGCTTGTAAAGCAATGCAATTTTGATTAGTAGTCCTGAGTCCGGGGAAGTATTTGCCAAGCCATTCAATAAGCTGAGTGCTCGTTCGTACCTGCCCAGTTCCTCCTCATAATTAGCAATCTCTAACGTTGTCTTTTGCTTACCGGCGAGTGACAGAGTGCCTGTACGCATTAACTCCTCAAGTTCCATTATCTTTTCGCGTCGGGCATTGACATTAACCACGTGCGTCAGAGGGTTTTCCATATCTCCCTTAAATTTCCTGTCTGGATCCTTGGCCAGCGACAATTCAAGATGGAAAACCTGGTCGATATCCATATGGTAGTTGAGCAATAGTCCATCACCCTGATTCACAGGTGGTTTAATCTCCCAATTTTCTGCAAAGATCGTTTTACCTGTAGAACCACAAAGTTCGACCCGCAAATTAACAGGTTCCAACAGCGAACTCACTGGTACAGCCAAATCACAGTTTTCTAATGTGCCGCTTGCCGGGCAAGGCAAATCGTTTCCTCTGCCAATCAGCAAGCGAGAGTCTTTTGCTGTACGCAGAGAAATACTGTCAGAAGTTACCGTTCGAAATATACCTTGTCCGTGTAATGCAATGGCCAGTGAATGCAGGGCCGCACCCCTTGAGACGGCAGTAAGCATATGATCTGGATCTTCAAACTGCAGTAAGTCAGACTTAGAAAAGTAATTGCCTATCGAATCGGATACCTGTGGGATTAGGCTGCTCCCACCGACCAGCAAACAATAGTCTATATCCCCAGCTGTGAGACTGGATTGATTGAGAGCATCCTTGATCGGTGCGAAGACCGAACAGGTTGTGACATATTCGGTCTCTTGCGGATACAAAAAATCTGGATCCAAATATGGCTTGAGCACTTGTGTAAGTTCGGACGTTTTGAGACTAGGTCTGGTTAGCAACAACTCCTTACCCGATCGCAATTTACAGGTATAAGAGCCTGGCTGAACCCGTTCAAGGGGAGCAGTACTGCCCAGTTTGCGTTTGCGGGTTATCTCCGCACAAAGTCCGGTCTTAAGGGACTCAGCAACGCTTAGCAGGCTCGGAATGATACGCTGCTGTTTATCATTGAAGTCGAGATCGCAGAGATCAATTCCATTTTGATTGACAAGTTGCGGCAACAGCACTTCAATGATGATCGCCCGATCAATATCGCCACCACCAAGTCGACAGTACCTAGACACAGACAAAGGCTCGATATCAACGGGTTTTTTTGATTGCGCAGAAAGCAGTTTGAATACGGCGACATCACAAGTCCCACCACCGAAATCAAATACCAGCAGATTTTTTTCAGAATCGAAAATATTCTTTTTTGAACTTGAAGCCACATAGGCAATCAAGGCAGCTGTAGGTTCATCCAGCAGACAACCGCCATTAAGCATGGTTAATCCTGCAATTTTTGCTGCTTCGACCGTTTCCTTGCGCTGTGCTGACTGGAATGAGGCGGGAATGGTGACTACAGCCGAATCAATTGGATCTCTACTTTGTTTCCTTGCGGCAGAAAATAGGTAAGCCAACAGCTTCGAACTAACTTCCTTGGCTGACCGGTATCCAGGCGGGGCCTGATGATAAGTCCTGCGCGTTCCTATATGATTCTTGCATTCCCAAAACAAGTGCCGATTTTGCTTTAAGTTGAGGTGCTCCATTTGTGCACGCAGCATTTTAGCACCCTCACCGATGTATTCTTGGCCATTGTGAAGGGCTACCATGGATGGCATTTGTTCGTCCGTGTATTCCCCCTGTGTCGTTGCCTGCTGAACCTCTATGGGTCTAGGATCGGGAAGGCTTGAGGCATCGGGATTCAATAAGACCTTGGATATGGATGAATTTGTAGTACCAAGGTCAATCCCTACGACCCTCAACGATTGGAGCGTATTTTTTTCAATACTCCCGCTCGGTGACAGTAATGCGAGGTTGTTTCCGTTTTTTGACATAATTTTTTCCATTGATTTGTAACATGCCTATGATTGCTTTATGAGCAGATCATACAAAGCCATCATGACTGGAGCAAATCCCTACTTTTTCCACAGCCGCCTTAAGACAATACAGTAGCATCATTAAAAGGAGTCAGTATCAGGGTTAGAAAATACGCCGTGGATAGAGTAGTTTCGGTTACATCTTTTCCATTGTCTCTAAGACAGGGAGTTGCACCAGGATGGCAATGACGGTGTGATTTTCGATCGGTTCTTGGCAACCGACAACTCCATCGCTAATTTTGGCAAGCCTGTGCATTCAAGCAGTGTTTATGCCTGCGACTACCAGAACATGGATACCCCAAGCATCCGGCAGGTACGGTAAATGCTCTCAGGACGAATTAATTACCGGGGCATGGGAGCTGTAACTCTAGAAAGTTAGTCTCTGGGAGCTGATGTCACCTAAAGATCTTATTTTAGCCTGGGAAAAGACTGCCGATATTTATGGTCTGTGCCTGCATTTTGGTCGTTATTCTGTGAAGAACATTCACCCAAGAAACGTTTTGGCTGACATGGATGCCAGCACAAAAACACAATAAATCACAATCATAAGCAATAATTTGTACTACATTTAAATACATGAAAATTGCTTTTTCACTAGTTCCGGGTGCCATGTTGTTTATCGGCTCCAATTTTGCCTATGCCCAGGAGGCCACAGAGGGTTACTATCCCGTTAGTCCTAAACCACCTGTCTCTCAGCCCCAAGTAATTCCTAGGGCCAGCACAGAAAGAGAGATAACCGCTGACAATTATCTTGAAGAAGAGGCAGAGGAAAGCTCTACCGTCATTTATAAGGCAGATTTTTTTACCCAGTACGCCCCAATCACCGCTAGTGACATGCTACAACGCATCCCCGGTATCAACATCTTCAACCGCCGACAGCGAGATGGCAACCGCGGACTAGGCACTGGCGGCAACCTTTTGATCAACGGACAGCGCATCGCCGGTAAGGACAACTCTGCTCTGGATCAACTGGATCGAATCACAGCAGCCGAAGTTAAGCGAATCGAAATCATTCGTGATACAACCGGTGCACTGAATGTTCGGGGTGCCGGTGAGGTCATCAATGTCATCTTGATTGAAGTTCCCTCCCGATCCAGTACCACCGTGCAGGCGGTTAATCGGCTTAACCACGATGACACCTTCGAATTCGGAGGTAGCGTGGCCTGGTCCCTGCAAATGGGTAATTTCCAGTCGCTGGTCAATGTCGGTTCTGAGCCCAATTACGAAAACCGTGATCGCCGCGAGAACCGCATCTCTTCCGAAGGTGACCTGCTCGGCACCCTGTTTGAAACCAATATTCGGGATCAGGACATTCACACGTTCAGTAACAATATGAGCTACAGCGCAGGTTCACATCGCATCCAGTTAAATGCGCTGGTCAGCGACGGTAGTTTCGAAAGGCCTATTTTAAGGAACTTTGTGGATTTCATTGACGGAAATCCAAAGGAAATCTTTCAGGAAGAACTGGTTGACAATACCGAGAGCAATTGGGAAATCGGTGGCGACTACGAATACAGTTTTGATGATGGATCGCGTTTGGCCATTCTTTTCTTAGTCAATGATGAAATCCGGGACTTTGTGCGGGAACGCTTCCAGGCAGATCCGGCAACTGATCCTCTGAATAAAAACCTTTACATCGACTCGCAACGGGAAAACAAGGAATTCATTGTCCAAGCTAACTATAACTTTTCCCTGAGTAATTCCCAGTCTCTACGCGTGGGAGCCGAACGAGCCGTAAACCAGCTGGATTCCAAGTTGTTCATTGCCTCGCCCTCGGACAACAGTCCGGGAATGGAGCAGTTTGGCGGCTTAGCTTTGGTGGAGTCTGTCTCCAACCCTGGAACCCATGTGGAAGAGGTGCGCTTTGAGGGTTTTGCTTTCCATAATTGGGCCATCACTGGCAAGGCTTCCTTGGAAAGCAGCGTGGTATATGAGATGTCGGAAATCGCCCAGTCGGGAGTGGTAAGCAAGACGCGTGATTTCCAGTTTTGGCGACCTTCATTTGATTTTCGTTATAACTTTGCTGACAACATCCGGTTTCGCGGCACGATAAAGCGTGAAGTGTCCCAATTGAGTTTTTCTTCCTTTGCCGCAACCACTAATGAAGAGGACCGGGACATTGATGCCCTCAGTGGCAACCCTGAGCTGGAACCTGAAACAAGCTGGCGGTATGAGGGTGGTCTGGAGTACCGACTACCCAATGATGCAGGTGTGCTCTCAACTAGCCTTTTTTACAATGATGTGGATAACCGAATCGGCCGTATCAACGCAACCGTGGACCCGAATCAGCCGCTCTCTGCAACTGGTAATGTAGGTCCAGCCAAACAATATGGCTGGTGGAGCCGCGCCAGTATTCGACTGGATGCCTTTAACTTAACCAATGCCATCATCTCTGGTAGAGTGGGATTGTTTGATTCCGAAATTCTGGACCCTTTCATTAACCAGAAAGTACGCACTTGGGGTCGCGGCTTCGGCAACATTGACTTTCGGCAGGACATCACAGATCTAGGCCTGAGTTACGGCATTGAATACAATCACCCGCTCTGGGGTGGTTTCTATGACAATGATATCTTAACTCGTACGCGAAACGATCGTCAGCGATCCTTAGATCTTTTTGTGCAGAAAGTCATGTGGAATGACTGGACTTTCAGACTAGAAACCGACAACACACTGGATGCATCTGAATGCCGCTATCGTGAGCGTTACGCCGGTACCACAATTAACGGCGACATTGATCTGATTCAAAACTCCTGCTCCAGTCGTTATCGCCGCTGGATATTCACTACCCAGACCACCTTTTAATTGCCCAAGAATACTGAAAGTCGGACTAAGTAAAAAGGCTCTTCATGATACAGGGTGGGTGAAACTCCTATCCAGTAAAAATAGGCCTGTTTTGAATCGTCCCTTCGGTAGACTAAGTGAATCAGTCATCATATCCTGTTGGCAGAATGGATGCTGACTCAGCATTGGTCACTAGGATTTCGGGTGGATTTACACACTAAGACTGTCCGGCTCAGCCCTTTTTGTGCAAGATAAGTCAGTATCGAAACGAAAATCAATCTATACCGACTAGGCATCAAGTAAGTGTGGTAGCTAACAAAGACACACACAGTCTAGCCAGTAAACTCTTGAAATCTCAATGAGAATCGAAGCCATCAGGTCGGGCAATAATCCACCCGAAGACATTAACGTAGTGGTGGAAGTTCCTATTGGTGGACAGCCCATCAAATATGAGCTGGACAAGGAGTCAGGCACCCTACTGGTTGACCGTTTTCTCCACACTCCCATGACCTACCCTGGCAACTATGGGTTTGTGCCACACACGTTGTCTGAAGACGGTGATCCTATTGATGTAATGGTATGCAATACCCGCCCTCTGTTACCGGGATGCGTTATCAATGTCCGACCCATAGGGGTACTAATCATGGAAGATGATTCAGGTCAGGATGAAAAGGTTATCAGTGTGCCTTCCCCGCACCTAACTCGTCGCTATGAGGATATACATGACTTTGACGACTTGCCCCGCATCACGCTGAACCAAATTCAGCACTTCTTTGAACACTACAAGGATCTCGAGCCCGGCAAATGGGTCAAGATTGGTGACTGGAAAGATGCTGCCACTGCGCGCAGACTGATTACAGAGGCAATGGAGCGGGCTGAAATTAAAGGTCAAGGCTAATCAGCCATGGCTGATACAAACTAGGCATAAAGGTATGGTTTCCAGTATTCCAATGTCAGGAGATTTGCACACCGGATCTGGCCTGACCGACGGAAACAAACTCAATCGCCTGTTCATTGACTCCAGCCAGCCCTCTGCCAGGTAATCGTTTACCGAAGAAGCGGAATAGTCTGATCTAGCTCAGCAGCAACGGGAACAGCGTCCTGACACCAATTAAGGGATTACATTTTGGACATTAAGTGGTCTAATGTTGGACTCATTTATCTGTGAGCTCACCCTCTTATCTGTGCTTTCATAACTTTGACGCATTACCATCTTAAAAGGGGAAACTATGAAACCAACTAATTACTTTCGACACATCATCCCGTTGCTCTGGATAGTACTTGCTGTTCCGGTCTTTGCTGACATCGATCAATCTCGTCTTGATGCCGTTACCACAGATCTGCAAACTCGAATAGATGCGGGCAAACTGTCAGGTGCTGTTGTTCTGATGGCCCAAAACGGAGAGACCGTGCTTAACAAGGCACTTGGCTATAAAATTGTGGAAGATCAGGAACCCATGCAGACTGATACAATCTTTCGCATCTTCTCCATGACCAAACCAGTTACCGGTACTGCTCTGATGATGCTGTGGGACGAGGGCAGGTTCCAGCTAGATGATCCGTTGGAAAAACATCTGCCAGAACTGGCAGGAATGCAAGTTGCTGTCTCCCAGAATGAAGACGGCAGTTGGGAAACCGAAGCTCCGGAGCACCCCATGACCGTGCGCGAGTTGATGAGCCATACCGGCGGCTTATTGTATATACCGCCAATTTCCCAAGGTCCGGTCGCTGAGGCGTATCTTAGTGCCGGCATCATGGATTTAACCGGGAAGACTCTGTCTGAATCTATTCCAGCTCTGAAGGATATTCCACTGGGTTATCAGCCTGGTACCAAATGGGTTTACAGTATTTCAGTAGATGTACAAGGGTACATGATAGAACGCTTGTCCGGCATGAGCTTCGGTAACTTTCTGCAACAAAGATTGTTCGATCCACTGGGTATGATGGATACCGGTTTTTATGTCAAACCTGAAAATGCGCATCGCCTCGCAGGACAGTATGCGCCCAATGAGGATGGTACCCTGCAACGCACCGATCAACAGGCTGGCATCGCTGGCGGTTTTGATTTCCTCAGCCCTCCGGCTTTTGAATCGGGCGGAGGCGGACTAACTTCAACCGCTGCAGACTACATGAAATTCTTGCAGATGCTCCTAAACCAGGGTGAGTACAACGGCGAGCGGCTACTCTCTGAAGAAGCCATTGCCCATATGCGTAGCAATCAGTTACCGGAAAGTGTGTCCGGTATCGGCATGCTCTATCCCGGCAATGTATTTGGCTTGGATTTCGCCATCGTGGAAAATTCAGATGCACATCAAGGTGCCTCTAAAGGAACCTACTGGTGGTGGGGGATAGCGGGAACCTGGTTCTGGATTGATCCGATGCAGGATATTGCTTTTATAGGCTTGATTCAGAACGATGACATAATGTATTCGGTTGAGACACACATAGCATCCAGGCTTGCCATCTATCAATAGGGTAGTAGGCCTCAAAATCTCCCTTGTCCTAGCTGAACAAACGAAAGATTAAAGTACAAGAAGGTTAGAAACAAAAGCTATTGGAAACAAACTGACTATTGTCCCGGTGTTGCTAAAGTGTTGGCTTGAGATTGGCGCGTCCACATACTTGACGAGTCATCAAATTCAACCCAACAAATCTGTTAAGGAACAGTACAATTTGTGTGCGGTTAGTTCAGTCTCATCAGTTAGGCCTGTGCCACTGAGCTTCAGATCAAAAGCAGCGTACTTTACTAGGCCTGAAATTTAACAGAAAGCAAGTCTGCACATGAGCTATACTGTAAAGATCAGTGACCCAAAAGATCTCATCAATTCCGGCACTGAAGACAAACTCTCTAATGCTGCCATTTATGTCATTGAACTAATCTCCACTTACGTCCATTGGGAAGGAGTAATGGACGTTGAGGTGGCCATTGCGGATCATGCCTCGTTACCAGATGGCTATGGAGACCCTGATGGCCTGTTGCCTTAGATTATTCAGATCAACAGAATAGGCGGTCAGTGGGTTAATGAAACCATCCGAGAAGCCCTGACTGGAGTTGACCATTTTCCAGACAGACCCGATGTAGGATGCACGATTTACCTTGGCCGTGATGGAACCATGAAGAATTATGGTTATCCTGTGTGGATCGATCCAGAACCGTCTCAACTTACTTCTCCGCAAATACCGCAAGGCCATCATGATTTTGTTGGGATTCTCATTCATGAGATATTCCATGGATTGGGCATGATCCATTACACAAAGGAATGGCGTGAGTTGATTGAAGTAATCGACGGAGTAGATTTTTTCAATGGAGACAAGACTGTTGCACTTCTTGGAGAGCCATTGCCATTCTCTGAAGATCACTACGGGCACAATGAAGTAGATGCAGTGGTTAGCCGTGGAATGATGTACCTTTGGGGTAATTATGACCTGAACCGCTGGGATATCGGTAGACTTGACCTTGCGATTCTTGAGGATCTTGGCTATACAATCAAAACCTATGATGGGCTACCTTTGGTTGAATTGCCGGACCACAGACCGAACCTTTCAGGAAATAATTCAGGCAACATCATTTATGGGGATTATCAGAACAATACACTTCGGGGGATGGCTGGCAATGATTTGATATACGCTGGGGCCGGCAACGACCTGATTGAAGAAGGACCCGGTTCAGATACGATTGTTGGTGGTAATGGTATCGATACCGTTCGGTATAGCGGGGAGCGGGTAATCTACTCCATTGAGGTACAAAGTACAACTACATTTGTTGTCAGCTCAGACTCAGAGGTTGACAGAATCAGCGAAGTTGAGCGCCTCGAATTCAACAATCTTGGTTTGGCTTTCGACCTCAATGGTCATGCTGGTGATGCAGTCAAGATCCTTGGTGCTTTTTTTGGTTCTGACGAAGCAAGCAATCCAGCGGTTGTAGGCCAGACTATTAAATTGCTGGATGACGGCATCACTCAGGAGTACTTGATACGCATTTTTCTAAATGAAGTTTTTGGTGAAGATCGAGATGGGCAAAGGCTTGTTACCCATTTCTACGAAACCGTAGTAGGCAGTGCTGCACCTAAGGAGGTTGTCAGTCATTATGGAGCACTTATTGAAAGCGGTGAATTATCACCAGCTGATCTTAGCCTGCTTGTTGTCGAGCATGAACTCAATCTAGTGAATATTGATATAATTGACCTGTCGCAGACCGGGATTGAGTATCTGGTTGATTGATATTTTATTTATGGATGCTGATTATGTCATATCACACTAGTGGCTTATAACTCTGTTATTTATGGGTAAAATTTTTACATATTGATTTTATATTTAAAACTACCATATGGTGCATGGTACTTGGTCATAATTGCCTCTGTATTTAACTACTAGTATTCTGTCAGTCAGATATATCTTATAGCAAAGGGGGTCTTCAATAGCCCGAACTGAAGATGCCATAATAAAGCTTCATGGCATATATCCAAAATTAATAGTTTGACTGAGTACCATTTCGGCAATTGCAGGCAGAACATTACTGAACATTCATGTTCCCTCATATCAATTTTATTTTTCAGTGGTATGGACTTTCCGGCCTATAAAACATGCCTGAAGTTTCAAATTCAATTTTAGTTAAGCATACATCTTGCTGAATAACTTCACTGTTCCTAATCAAAGTATAAGTTAGGGGATTCATCCTCTCGAAACAGGCCTCACTCTTGAATGTTGAGTGCTGAGCTAAGCCTCACCACCTCCTTAAACTGTCCTAGAGCTATGACCAAACCGGAGCCAATGGGGCTTCACTGGTTCGTAGTGAGATGTCATGGGCTGAACATGGAATAGCGGGAAGCTGTACTTTTATGTCCATGAGTTATGGCAAAGACTAACCGTCAAGATGGGATTACTTTTCCTCCAACTATGAAGCTCGTTAATAATCGTGGTCTCATCTTTGCAGATGTTTGCAGTGCAATATTGGCAGAAAGGATGCTGCGAGTGACACACTTCCAGGTAGCAGCGGTAGAGCCGAGATCTAAAACCAATCGACTGAAAGTGTCGTCAGATCTAGCGTTTCAGCGGGTCAGATAAAAAATTTCCACCATTTCTGAAAATGCAATAACATTGGCAGGTGGCCACGCCCGTCTTTCCACGATCTGATGCGGATTGACGGACGCGCCTGCCGGAGTATCAATTGCCGTTCAGGGCCTGTTGCTCCAGACATTGCAGTGCAGCGACAACCGGGACCCATCGTGTCCAACCGCGAT
>JAPORB010000122.1 GCA_026710425.1 Gammaproteobacteria bacterium | reverse complement strand
TTAGACGATTCAATGGAAAATTAGAAGATCTTCGAGCCGAAAAGTTTGACTTTTTCAGTTGATTTTCAGCAAGATAGCAGCACTTTTGTAGATTTCATGCAGACACTATATAGTCAATTCTCCCTACCCAGCTACGGCATTCCAGAGCTGACTCACCCCGATAAAGAACAGTATGCTCGCCAGTAGTCTGTTCACTAGTGCGCAACTCTGTTCGAGATGGGACTTAAGCCAAACGCTCGCAAGTACAAATCCATAAAGAGTGATCAGTTTGCCGGTGAAGACTCCGGCAAGGAATGAAAACAGATGAATGCCAACATATTCAAATTCGAAATACTGAGATATTGCAGCGAGGGCAAAAATCCAGAACGGTACCGCTTGTGGATTGAAAGTTGCGATGACCAGTCCGCGTACAAAAAATGATTTCTCATTTTTGGTCTGTGGCAGACTTGGTCTGGGCTTACGAACCAGGATTACTAGTGCCAGTCCGATGAACAGCAGGGCAATTGACAGGCTTATAAGCGGGCTGGTTTCAAGAAAGCGGCTTATTATTACCCCAAAGAAGATTGCAACAATAGCTTGAACGATTTCCACCAGGGATGCGGCCACAGCCATCTCGGTTCCCCTGCCTGCGTGGTTGTCCACCGTGGTTTTGACAACAGTGAGGTTGATTGGGCCAAAGGGAATGGTGCCAATCAAAGCACTGATGAGTGCCACTGTAAAATACAGAACCGTACCTTCCATCAGTTATTAAAGCGAGTAGTCATGACCGAAGTGTCATTCCGTTATTGATAGCCACGGGCCTGAAGCCTGAACAGCGAGGCATATTGCCCATTATTGTCCAGCAACTGCTCGTGAGTTCCTTGCTCCTGTATCTCGGCCTTATTCAATACGATGATGTGATCAGCCATGCGCACGGTGGAAAAACGATGCGAGATGATGATGGAAATCCTGTTGGTAGTAAGCTCACTAAAGTGAGAAAAGATTTCAGCCTCGGCCCGTGCATCGATCGCCGCAGTGGGTTCATCCAGGATCAACACATCAGCACCAGTGCGCATGAATGCGCGCGACAGCGCAATTTTCTGCCACTGGCCACCGGACAACTCCTTGCCGTCTTTGAACCAGGTGCCAAGCTGTGTCTCATAGCCCTCGGGCAGATCCCTGACAAACTCATCAGCCATGCCTTGGCGCGCCGCCTGTTCAATGCGATCATTGTTGTCTAGCCCTGCGACTTCTCCTATACCAATATTCTCGCCGACCAGTAGCTGGTAGCGAGCAAAATCCTGAAAGATAACACCGATCTTGCTCCTGAGTGTGTTGATATCCCAGTCGTTGAGATCAAGACCTTCCAGCATAATACGGCCTGTTGTAGGTGTGTAAAGCCGGGTCAGTAGCTTAATCAGTGTAGTCTTGCCACTGCCATTCTCTCCCACAATGGCCAGACTCTGTCCTGGTCGAATATGTAGACTGACGCAGTTAAGAGCCGGTGTTGTATTGCCGGGATAGGTGAAACTGACCTTGTCAAAGCGAATACCATCTTCCGTATCCGGACCAGAGACAGACTCACCAGTTTGTTCTGGAACCTTATGTTCCAGATATTCGGTAAGGTTAGAGAGATAGAGGTTGTCCTCGTAGATGCCATTGATTGCTGACAGACTGCTGGTCACCGCGTTCTGACCCAGCCGGAACTGAGCGATATACATGGTCATCTGGCCCAGTGTGATGGCACCCGCAACGGCAGCAAAGCCAACCCAGCCATAGGCCAGATAAAAGGCCGCACTGGCTAGGAGGCCCAGCACATAACCCCAGAAACTGCGGCGCAGCACCAGATTACGGTCCTCCCGGTACAGCTTGCTAAAGATGTCCACATAGCGCTGCAGAAACAGTTTGCCCAGCTGCAGCAGCTTAACTTCCTTAACTCCGTCTTCTCTCGTTAGCAGCAATTCGAGGTAAATCTGCATGCGGCGTTCGGCGGAACGGCGACGGTGGATTCGAAATGCCTCACCGGAGAATTTGGTTTCAGCCATGAACGCAGGTACGCCGGCTAAGCACAGCAACAACACCGCATAGGGTGAAAAACGGAGTAGCCAAAGACCGATAGTGACCAGCAGAATTATGTCTCTAACCAAGTCAAAGGTTTTAATCACCAACGCAAGCGGTTTGCTTGATGCCTCGCGACGAGCCCGAACAAGCTTGTCATAGTACTCGGCATCCTCAAAATGTGCCAATTCGAGCGTGAGTGCTTTTTCCAGAATCATCACATTGATTTTTTGGCCGAGCAATCCCCGCAGGATGGATTGTGAGGCACTGTTAACCTTCTGGGCAGCTGTCAGCAATACCACCAACCCAGCTTCTATCAACACATAGAACAGTACTTCGCTGCGAACGGATTCTGCCTCCGCTTCAGCGGGATTTAATGCGGCGGCGACAGCATCAACAAACAGACCGCCAATAGACGCAATTAGGCTTGGCAGCACTCCACTGACGATCGTGGCTGCAGCCATCAGCAGTGTGAGGCTGGCACTAGTGTTCCAGACGATGTCTATGGCGAGCTTGCTGTACTGAAAGACAGAGAGAAATTTGGAGAGGGGATTGGGGGCGGCAGTTGAGTTCAAGTCGTTCTTCAGGTTTGCAGTATCAGCACGGAGTCCTTTCCGGTAAAGGTCAGCTTGCCAGGAATTTTGCCCGCACCCATCAAGTGGTCGCTAGATCCCTGATTCTGGCAGTAAATGACCTGAACAGGTACATTATCTGGGATTATTGAACCCTTCGATTCAAAAG
>JAPORB010000202.1 GCA_026710425.1 Gammaproteobacteria bacterium | reverse complement strand
GTTTCAGTCGGTGAAAATCTGACAGGGGGTCTACATCATCCCATTGGAAAAGGGGTCTGGCCTCACCGATCTGCACAGGGCATGGTTGGTAGGTGGGGCTGTCTTCATGTGCCGGAGTGTTGGGCTGTTTTACAGGGGTATCTGCCGAGGTTTGTTCAAGTTACGTACTGTTCGGTATAGTATAAGAAAGATCGGCAGCTGTCAAGGAATCATGAGGGGTTTTTGATGAAAATCTGCGTGAGGACTGGCGCACACTGGGCATGGCAATTGGCCAGTGTGGGTCAACTGCGGCTGTCTGCGCGCAGCGGGTGGCGTGTTGGGGTGAAAAATCGAGAAAATGGTGGGTGAGGCTCAAAAAGAGGGCTAATTCGGCTCTTTTTTGGGGTAAAATATTTTTTGGGGTGTCTGGGAGCCCTCATAAATCAAGGTCTCTGGAACAGTGCAAATGCCTCTTAAGGTCTATAAGCTTAGTACCATAGGTTGATTAATCTGCTGTCCGCAATCAGCTCTGCTCATCACACTGTTAAGAATATGCCTGGGAACATCGAAATCAGTCAACCTACAGTTATTCAGGCCCTGTTGCCGATTGGCACTCTGGTCGCTCTCCTGTCGTGTTCCGTGTACTTGTTTGGTGAGGATGCGAGCTATGGGCCCAATCAGATTGCCCTTTGTGTGGGAGCGGCTGTAGCTGCACTGGTTGGCCGCCACAATGGTCAGAAGTGGAACGAATTGGAGGCCAGCATCGTAGCCGGTATTTCTGTTGCCATTAAACCGTGCCTGATTCTTTTCAGTGTTGGTCTGCTTATCGGCACCTGGATTATGTCTGGCACCGTCCCTACCATGATCTATTACTCATTGTTGATTCTTGATCCAGCGATTTTCTATGCGGCGACCTGTGTTATTTGCGCCTTCATTGCACTCAGTATTGGCTCATCCTGGACGGTTGCCGGGACTGTCGGCATCGCCCTGATTGGTGCCGCCGCTGGTCTTGGCTTGTCTGTAGAAATCACTGCCGGAGCCATTATTTCCGGTGCTTATTTCGGTGACAAGATGTCACCCTTGTCGGAAACCACCAATCTTGCCCCAGCAGTGGCCGGTACCGATCTATTTACCCATATCGGCCACATGGTGTGGACTACAGTTCCTAGCATTTTGGTGGCATTAATCCTGTTTACTGTGATCGGCCTCAACATCGACAGTCAATCCAGTGCCGATGATCTGGCAATCACCCTGCAACTGATCTTGGATAACTTCGCAATCAATCCATTGATGCTGTTGCCGGTATTGGTTTTGCTGATAATGGCTAACAGAAAAATGCCCCCCATTCCAACCATCCTCAGCGGTGCCTTTCTGGCAGTACTGCTGGCACTGCTGTTTCAGCGCCCGGCCATTCTGGCCCTGCCCGGAGAAGCACCCAATGCCGCTCTGCTCTTGTTTCGCGGGATTTGGCTGACCCTGTTCGATGGTTTCGTTCTGAACAGCGGCAACGCAACTCTGGATGACTTAATGACCCGGGGCGGAATGAGTTCCATGTTGAATACTGTGTGGCTGATACTTTGTGCCATGGTGTTTGGTGCGGTCATGGACCATACCGGATTGCTGCGTTGCCTAGTCAATTATGCACTCTCATTCGTGCACAGTACCGGTAGCCTGATTGCCACTACGATCGCTACCTGTATTGGTGCGAACCTTATTACTTCAGACCAATATATCTCACTAGTGCTACCCGGTCGAATGTACAAGCTGGAATACCAGAATCACAATCTGGACTTGAAGAACCTGAGCCGTACATTGGAAGACTCTGGAACCATCACCTCGCCACTGATACCCTGGAACACCTGTGGAGCCTACATGGCGGGAACTCTTGGAGTTGCCACTTTTTCCTATCTCCCTTACTGTTTCTTCAATCTGATCAACCCGCTTGTTGCAGTCCTATACGGATTTATCGGTTTCAGGATTACCCCGCTTGAGCCAGAATCCGCTGAAGCCGCAACCAGCACTTCCTAAGTTTCATTTGGGCATAGGGTTAGCTTCAGTTCAACAACATTAGACTCCGGGTCGGTGATGTAAACTGATCGACCAAAACCTTCAGCACCATAGCGCTCGGCAAATTCCGGCACCTTAATATTCTGCTGCCGAAGGATTTGAACAAGTACTTGCTCGTTCATGTCTGCGATGCGTAAACACAGGTGTTCCATATTGCCAACGTTGGGCCAGGTCGAGTCAGTATCCTGCTCTTTGTCGATAGGTACCAGATCAATCAGTGCGTTGCCGGCTCGCAATTGCACGAGACCCAGGTCAGGCAAGGTCCGCTCTACTGCACAATTTAGCAATCCACAGTAAAACTGTAGCATGGCATCCAGCTTGCTGGTTCTGAGTACCACATGGTCGATCGCCAGAACCCTGATCGATGATTCAGATGGCATTTTGCAGACATAGCTCCGATGGATAAAGTGTTATGTACCAAGAGTTCGAAATGTATTCATTGGTATATTCCTGGAAAAAGTATTTGAGCAGTGTTACCGACACAATCAGCGGAACCAGCCCGTTGCGGTAGCTTTCAATAGTCTGCACCAGTTCTATCTTGTCATCCTTTCCCAGCACATTTTTCAGGTATCCCTGAATGTGTTGCAAGACATTGACTTGGCTTGTTACGCAAGAAGGTTTCTTGAGTGCCACCATCAGCTGCAACAGATAAATCTGTGCCGTTTCCTCCATTCGGGATTTGTTCGCTGTTGCCACCAGTTGACCAAGTTGGCGACGGACTGTCTGATCCCTGCTCATTATGATTAACTT
>JAPORB010000207.1 GCA_026710425.1 Gammaproteobacteria bacterium | reverse complement strand
TCAGATGTCCTGACCTCAATAGCTGCTCGAAAGCAGTGAAATTCTGAATACTTACTTTAATATTATATAGTTATGAATGATTGCCGAGATTTTTGCAGATGTTAACATTGCTAATTACTGCTAATTTACCATGACAGTTTTTCGACTGGCGATCTTGCTTCACATGGCTTACTGGCTGCCTGAAGATAGACGAAATTCGGCTTGAAGCTGTCATGACGTTAGCAGAAAGAAAATACACGAGGTCAGGACATCTGAACCTACTTCTTCTTTCACTAGGCTGTTTACCCTCATATTCGCTCCTCGACCGCAACTCGCCATTTCCTTTCCGCAGGAATTGTTTTCTAAAGCTGGTATGCTTATCATTATTTGACTATTCCGCTTGCGCCAGCACAATAGAATCACAAGCCAATGACTCTAGATGATTCCACAAGTTCCAGCCATTCGCTGACAAATCAGTTTCTAATCGCTATGCCACAGTTGACAGATTCATACTTTGCCAAAAGCGTAACATACCTGTGGCAGCATAATGAGCAGGGTGCATTGGGAATTGTCATCAACAAGCCTCTCAAAGCCCGCATGAGCGATATTTTCAATGAACTGGATATTCAGGTTTCAGCCAATGTCAGCACCTTTCAAGAACAGCATGTGCTGGCAGGGGGACCCGTCGAAAGGGACAAGGGATTCATTATTCACGATGCAGGTGAGCACTGGCAGTCCTCAATCAAGGTCAGCGAAAACATTTGGGTATGTACATCTAAAACCATCCTGCACGATATTGCCTGTGGCGAGGGTCCGGGTAATTATCTGGTGGCACTAGGCTGCGCTGGCTGGGAGGCAGGCCAGCTGGAAAATGAACTTTCTCACAATGCCTGGCTCACTGCCCCGGTTGACTCCTCCCTACTGTTCTCCAAAGACTACGCTCACAAGGCCGATGCCGCAGCAGCCCTGCTAGGCATTCAATTACAGCAGGTTTCGCCAAGGGCTGGTCACTGTTGATGACTGGTCTAAATCAGTGAGTCTCGACTCATTCCCTGCCGGGCACGTGCGCCCGATTTCGGCACTGGCTTTTGATTACGGCACCCAGCGCATTGGCGTGGCTTACGGCCAAAGCATCTCCGGTACTGCGACTTCTGTCTGTGTTCTGCGGGCTCGAGACGGAATACCCGAATGGAATCAGGTTTCTGCACTGATTGATGACTGGAAACCCGATGTTTTCATCGTGGGGCTGCCCTTTAACCTGGACGGTACCGATAGCGAATTAGTGGCCTGCGCGACCCGCTTTGGCAACCGGCTGACTGGCCGCTTCAGTCTGCCCTGCTTCGGCATGGATGAAAGACTATCCACAAGAGAGGCCATCCAAAGGGTCGTCGAGGAGACTGGCGGGAGCTACAAAAGGTCGGCCATCGACCATATCGCAGCGCAAATTATTCTTGAGAACTGGTTTTCCGAGTACACTGCCCTCGCAATGCACAATCAAGAGCAAAGTGAGCTTGGCAACCGGGTCTAATGGCAGGTATCTACTGAATTGCCCGAATCTTGCCAAGCCCTGTTCAGTATTTCCTGAAGGACATCCTTATCAACGTCCTCCAGTTTGTTGATGTAAAGACAGCCGCCTTTGCTCACCCTGTGTTTGCCAAGTTTTTTCAGCAACCCATCACGATTCCTGAAAGTCCCCAAATAGAAAGTCAATGCTCGCGCACGAGGGGAGAATCCAATACGGCAGATCTGCTGTTGCTTGCCATTAGCCAGCCGATAAGAAGTGATGCCATAGCCAATGATACTCGGTCCCCAGAGACTGGCGCGCTTGTTAGAAGCCTTGTGCATCATTTTTGCCACGACTTTGGCATCAGCGCAGCGCCTTATATTGCTTATGCCATTGATAAAGGTGGCAACGCTCGCCATAGTCTTCATGGTTTTTCGCTCACTCATGATCGCCTCCGGCTACCCTTACAATTACTTATGGTTTCAATTCTACCCGACTCTCTCCAAGTGAAGGAATTTAAGACAGTGCCCACAGTTGATGAACAAGCAGAGTAATTAGCTTGTTGCGGCATTCGCTAACCGAACCATAGTATTGATTGTTGAACTGCCCCCTGACTATTTGAGTATTTACCCTGTACATCCAAGATGTTCCCCAGCCTTGAAAATTGCTGATGACCCGTGAGCGAACTCACCTTCAGAATCAATCAATTCCAGCAAAAAATCCGTCAGCTTGAGGTGCGATATGCCAGAGAGCTGGATTCGGTACAGTTGCTTGCAGTGAGTAAACGGCATAGCACTGAGACAATTCGCCAAGCGGCAAATGCCGGACTTGAACACTTCGGTGAAAACTACCTGCAGGAAGCACTGGATAAAATGAATGTGTTAACAGATTTGTCCCTGCAATGGCACTTCATTGGTCCCATCCAGTCCAACAAGACTCGTGGCATCGCCGAGCATTTTGACTGGGTGCACAGTATTGACCGCAAGAAAGTTGCACAGCGTCTTGATCAACAGCGACCGCAAGGATTGCCTCCACTCAATGTCTGCGTGCAGATCAATTTGTCAGAAGAATCAAGCAAGTCTGGTGTCCACTTGCCTGAGGCCGCTGTACTTTGTCAATATCTCCAAGCACTGCCGAATCTGAGACTACGGGGACTGATGGCCATACCCGAACCCCTAAGCAGACTCTGCGATCAGCGAGAGAGTTTTAATCAGCTGGCCAGGCTGTTTCAGCAGCTGCAGCAGACCCATACAGATATGGATACCCTGTCCATGGGCATGAGCAATGATTTTGAGGCAGCCATTGCTGAAGGCTCCACCCTGATACGGATCGGCACTGCACTGTTCGGTCTCCGGGAGCCAGCATCCACCAGTGTACAAAACCACAGATGAGACTCGTACCCGACCAAGGCCGACAACATTTTCGACTCATTGCCAGACTGGATAAGACAACCAAATAAAGGAATTAGGATTATCAGTTCAATGCCGAATACGCTAAAATGTTGACCTCTGTAGGGCGACCGGGTCAGAGTCGATATTGAGGCAAGACCCCCGATAGGCACATCAGAGAAACTGCTAGGAGGCGACTTGAACACTGAAACCATCGGCATGATCGGGGCTGGCAATATGGCGAGCAGCCTAATACACGGCCTCATAGCCAAAGGTATCTCTCCCGGTTCTCTCTATGCAGCTGACCCTGACCAGCTCAAACTTGACCTGCTTGCCGAGAAGTGTGGCATCAACATCGGCAGTAACCAGACTCTGGCAGCGACTGTCGATGTCTTGGTGCTGGCGGTAAAACCGCAGGTTCTGAGAGGTGTCTGTCGACAGCTTGATATTTTAGCACGACCGGAACTGCCACTGGTGATATCGGTCGCCGCGGGGATACCGTTAGGCAATCTGGAGCAATGGCTTGGAGACAATCTGGCAATTACCCGCTGCATGCCCAACACCCCGGCATTGATCGGAAAGGGTGCTAGCGGCCTGTTTGCCAACCCCCAAACCTCGGTGCAACAACGGGAACTTGCCGAGTCTATTATGGAAGCAGTCGGCATTGCGGTGTGGGTGGACAACGAACAGGCTATAGATGCAGTTACAGCTTTGTCCGGCAGTGGACCGGCCTATTATTTTCTGTTCCTGGAAACCATGCAGGCCGCCGCAAGGGAACTGGGGCTGAGTGAGTCAGTGGCCAAACAGCTTGGCCTGCAAACTGCGCATGGCGCGATCGAGCTGGCACTCCACAGCAAGGAAGATGTGGCTGAATTACGACGCCAGGTGACTTCTCCCGGTGGCACAACCGAACAGGCACTGCTGGCTTTCGAAAACGGAGGACTGCGTGCGCTAGTACACAAGGCACTGAGTGCCGCCAATCAACGTTCGAAAGAATTGGCCAGGGAGTACGGCGAATCCTGACTGCAGACAGGACTTCGCCTATGAATCACTTTTAAGACAGAGAACCGCTATGAGCGCATTAGGAAACTCCGCAGCACTTCTGTTCAATGCCCTGGGAGGCCTTTACCTGCTGGCCGTGTTACTGCGCTTTTTGTTGCAAATTGCCAAGGCGGATTTTTACAACCCAGTTTCGCAAGCAGTAGTGCGCATTACCGACCCAATGGTCAGCCTGTTTCGAAGATTCATTCCCGGCTACAAGGGAATTGATTTCTCCTGCCTTATCCTGGCTCTAGTGGTAGAGGCGGCGGCCATCTGCCTGTTAATCACCATTGACGGCAGTGCCATTCCTTCAGTCGGTTTCATCGTGACTTGGGCCTTTGTCGGTGTACTGTACTTCATCATTAACATTTACTACTACGCCATCATTGCTTCCATCATAATGTCATTCGTCATGATGTTTTCAGGTAATGTCAATCCACACCCCATTTTGCGATTAATCTGGCAGTTGACCGACCCGGTAATGGCACCAATTCGCAAGTTCATTCCTCCTATGGGTGGACTGGATTTCTCCCCTATCTTTATCTTTATTGCGATCGGACTGATACAAAACCTGCTGGGGGATATGTTCGGCATTAATGGACGAATTGCTGCCGTTGTCATCGGCATCTAGAGCGATAACATGATGCCAGAGCGTCAGAGCGTTTAAAACTCCTCTCTTTTCCTGCACCCTGCCGACAGCAAGTTGCAGAACCAAGTATGCCGCAGTCAGACATTATGAGCAGGCAATTCCCAAAACAATCGGTTGGACTGGTCAGCCCACAGCTTTTTCATTTCGATGAAGAACTGAAACTGCGAAGCGGAAAAGTGCTGAAGGGATTCGATCTCATGGTGGAATCCTATGGGCAGCTTAATGCCCAGAAGTCCAATGCCGTTCTCATCTGCCATGCTCTGAGCGGCGATCATCATGCGGCGGGCTACCACAGTCATAAGGACAAAAAACCAGGCTGGTGGGAAAGTTGTATCGGCCCAGGCAAGCCCATTGATACAGATCGGTTTTTTGTAGTGTCTCTCAACAATCTTGGTGGCTGTGCGGGTAGCACAGGGCCAGCCTCAATCAATCCACAAACCGGTACTTACTATGGTCCAGATTTTCCGGTGGTCACCGTACGCGACTGGGTCAACAGCCAAGTCCTGCTGATGAAACGGCTTGAGATCTCATGCTGGGCGGCCGTGGTGGGCGGCAGCCTCGGTGGCATGCAGGTGCTGCGCTGGGCCATTAGTCACGCGCAAAGTCTGCAACATGCGGTGTGCATAGCCGCGGCTCCCAAACTTTCTGCCCAGAATATTGCCTTCAACGAAGTGGCCCGCCATTCCATTATCAGTGACCCCAATTTTCATGCAGGCCGCTATCTGGAAGAAGGAGTGGCTCCAAAGCAGGGACTGATGCTAGCGCGTATGGTAGGACATATCACCTACCTTTCCGACAATGCCATGCGCTCAAAATTTGGTAAAACCGTTGAGGATTTTGAAGCACCTGGTTCCAACTTTGGTCGCGACCTGCGCAGCGGCAAACTGAGCTATGGATTTAACGTGGATTTTCAGGTCGAAAGCTATCTGCATTATCAAGGCGAACGTTTTTCAGAAAACTTTGATGCCAACACCTACCTGTTAATGACCAAGGCACTAGACTATTTTGACCCATCGGTTGATTATGGCGGAGATCTCAGTAAGGCATTTTCCGAAAGTGATTGCAAATTCCTGCTGATGTCTTTCAGTACCGACTGGCGCTTCCCACCCGAACGTTCCAGAGAACTGGTCAATGACCTGCTCAAGGCCGGTCGGGAAGTAACCTACCTCGAAATTGATGCAGACGAGGGGCATGATGCTTTTTTGTTACCAATTCCAAGATATCTTGAAGGTCTAGGTGCCTACATGAATCAGGTTTTTCAGAAGGACTGCTCTAATGCGGCCTGATCTTGAGATTATTCAGCAATGGATTGAGCCCGATAGCCGGGTTCTGGACCTTGGGTGCGGTGATGGCAGCCTATTGCATTATCTGAATCTACAGAAAAATGTCAGCTCCATCGGCTTAGAAATCGATGCTGACAACATCCGACAGTGCATTGATAATGGAGTCAATGTGATCGAACAAAACATGGATGCAGGTCTTGATAACTTTCAGACCGACAGTTTCGACACAGTGTTGTTAACGCAAACTCTGCAGGCACTCAGCAATCCGCGACGACTGATTGAAGAAATGCTGCGCATCGGCAAGAAAGGTATCGTGACTTTCCCTAATTTCGGCAACTGGAAATGTCGTCTCTATCTAGCCAGCAAAGGCCGTATGCCTGTAAGCAGGTTCATGTCGCACCAATGGTACGACACACCGAATATTCATTTCTGCACGGTCAGGGATTTCGATGATCTGTGTCGGGATATGGCGATAAGTGTGCTGGCCCGAACCGTGGTGGATTCACAACATCAGGGTAGTTGGGCAGAGCGGGCCTGGCCCAACCTGCTGGGCGAAATTGCCATCTACCATATCAGTCGAGGGTAAAACGTATGGATCGCATCGTGCTGGCCAGCGGTAACCGAGGGAAACTGCAGGAACTTGAGCAATTACTGTCAGAACTGACCATGCAGCTAATTCCCCAGACTGCCCTTGGTGTGGGTGATGTGGCAGAAACTGGCCTTAGTTTTGTGGAAAACGCATTGATAAAGGCTCGCCATGCTTGCCAGGAAACTGGACTGCCCAGTATTGCGGATGACTCCGGTCTGGAAGTCGATGCGCTGAATGGAGAGCCGGGGATCTATTCCGCCCGTTTTTCCGGTATCTTCGGCAAGGAAGCTGATGCAGCGAACAACGCCCGGTTGCTCGCAGAAATGGAACAGGTGGCGGAAGCGGAACGCAGTGCCCGCTTTCATTGTGTAATTGTCTACCTGCGATATGCCAGAGATCCGATGCCGCTAATCTGTCAGGGCAGTTGGGAAGGTAGTATCCTATTTGAGGAATCTGGTAGCGGCGGCTTCGGCTATGACCCGCTTTTTTACGTGCCTACGCATCAATGTGCTTCGGCGCAACTGACACCCAAAATCAAGAACTCCCTCAGCCACCGTGGACAGGCTTTGCGCCAGCTGTTGCAATGCTTCAATACCCGCCGCTGAGCCTCTACATCCACATCCCCTGGTGTATTCGCAAATGCCCCTATTGCGATTTCAATTCCCATCAGTCTCCCGCCCGGTTACCGGAACAGGAATATGTATCAGCGGTCTGTGAGGATATTCGTAATGAGCAGGCCCGGCGAAGCGAAGACGATATCCGAACCTTGCGATCGGTATTCATTGGCGGTGGCACACCAAGCCTGTTCAGTGCACATTCAATTGAGTGTTTGCTGGTTACTGCTCGTGAGTCATTTGGCTTTGAAGAGAATATTGAAATCACCCTGGAGGCCAATCCATCGACAGCGGAGGCCAGACGCTTCAGTGATTATCGGACCTGTGGGGTCAACCGGCTGTCGCTAGGTATCCAGAGTTTTAACGAAACCCGATTAAAGCAACTGGGGCGAGTGCATGATGCCGTCCAGGCCAGGCGGGCCATTGAGCACAGCGAACAAGCCGGGTTCGATAATGTAAATCTTGACCTGATGCATGGCCTTCCCCAGCAATCAGTAGCCGCTGCCTTGGCTGACATAGAAATTGCACTGGCCTTTGAGCCGACCCATCTCTCCTGGTATCAGCTAACTGTGGAACCCAATACCGAGTTCTACAATAAACCACCACCGCTCCCGCAGGAATCCGTACTGGAACAGATTCAGCAACAGGGACTGGAAAGACTTAAAGCGGCGGGTTTTGACCGTTATGAAATCTCTGCCTACTGTCAGGGAGATCATGGCGCTCGACACAATCTCAATTACTGGTCATACGGGGATTATATTGGAGTCGGTGCCGGTGCCCATGGTAAGCTGAGCAATCCGCGAATCAATACCATCACTCGTAGCAGAAAACGCAAGCAACCAATGCATTATATGGCCGCAACCATCAATCGGGATGCAGAGCGACATGAGGTGCCCATTGAGGAACGGCCTCTGGAGTATCTGCTAAATACCCTGCGCCTACGCCAGGGTTTTACCATACAGGAGTTCGAAGAACGCACTGGTGTTTCTTTTTCAGACATTCAAATGCGAGTAAAATACCTGGTCGCAAACAATCTGCTAATAGGGCGTTACAATCATATAACCACGACGGAACGCGGCTACCGCATGCTGGATAGTTTGCTCGAACATTTTCTGGAAGACTAACAAGGTACATAACTTGCGTAAGGAGACAAGGTGGTAAAACTATATGAGCGGCACTGCGAGCCTTGCGGGCTGGGTGCATCGGTGGTGACCCGAGAAGAAGGAGACCAGCTGATGATAGCGATTCCAGCCTGGCACCGGGAATTTCATGATGGCATGGAAAAGCTGATCCGCACTTTTCACTTTGTGGGTTTCAAGGAAGCTTTCAATTTTACCTACAAAGTGGCTGCTCTGGCCGAACAGGAAGATCATCACCCGGGCATTTTCACCGAGTGGGGCAAAGTCACGGTGTATTGGTGGACTCACAAAATCAATGGATTACATGTGAACGATTTCATCATGGCGGCAAAAACTGACATAATCGCAAAATCGATAGAATCTTCCTGATACCAGCACTACTTGAATCAATGCTAAGGATTACAGGGAAAGAAAGACGAAATTAATCAACTCTAAGGCTCTTTACAAATTCAACAATCAGAAATTCAACGCCAGTCAGTAGTCGTGACCATTCAGCCTTTCCTGTTTTTCCTTACCGACATTCTTCTACCCTACCATGCTTATGTTGTAAGCAGTGCTGCGCTTTAGTAAAAAGGGGAATCTATGTTAATTTTCAGCATTATGAAAGTCGTGTGGCTAATAGCTAACCCTTGCTATTATGGGGTTCAATGACCTCTAGTGAAGTCACTTGGCAAACCTGCATGAAGGAGTAGAACATGGGTTACGGTAATTAGTTGGAAGTGCCCCACGGATTGGCATCCGGATAAGAGCGGAATCCGGACGGAGTAATCGACACCAGCTTTACGGATGCCAAGGCATTGGGGCTCATCGTGGAAATGCCAAGATGAGAATCCTTACTGGGTAATGGAACTGTCCATACAAAAAGGAGCCATGCGAGTTTCAACGAAGATTGATCTTGTTCCAGGCCGAGCCATAGCTGTATTTGAAGCTTCAGCTGAGTTCGGGAAAGGTCATCAGACGAAGTTTTCATTATTCCAACCAAAATGAGTGATGGAGCTAACAGATTAATACCAAGGTTTTGAGCACTCAGTTGCTAAGAGACTCGCATACACCAAAACAGCTCATATGGCCGTAGCTGACTTGTCCCATATGCAACAGGCAAGGAATCACGACTTCGTGGAGTACTCACTTTTAAAACCATGCGATAAGGGAAACCTCCATTAGTTTTCAGGTGCGGATTCCAATGCGCCGGTCTGGCTCTTGCGATTTCGAAATTCTGGATAACGACTGAAGCTGATTACGATTTACTGCCTCTTGGAGATGCTACCACTCAACGAAATTCGGAAAATCAGAGAGAGTCATAGAATGTCGAGAGTGTTCTTTGCTGATATCAGCGGGTTTGGTGAAGCATCGTTGTGTCTATAAAAACGGCCTTTCTATCCAGAATCATGCTAATAACCGATACCTATGCCTTCTTTCATAATCAAATATTATTTCGTAGTTGTAAGAGATCATATACGCAACGCTGCCTTAAACTTGTGCTGCAGGCACTGAATAGCCATTAATTTTGTCTCATCCATCTAGTTATAGCCCTCATGCCATTACCGTTTCCTGATTTACGCAGTCGGCTCAACCGGGTTATCGGGATACCGAGTGTCAGTGCCACCAATCCTGAACTGGACATGAGTAACCGGCCCATCATTGAGCAGCTGGCTGACTACTTTGAAACCCTGGGTTTCAGCAACGAGATTATCCCCTGTCATTCCCCAGGCAAATTCAACCTTATTGCCACACTCGGCAACGGACCGGGTGGTCTGGTGCTAGCCGGACACACTGATACCGTTCCCTATGACGAGGAACGCTGGTCTAGCGATCCATTCAGGCTTAGAGAAGACTCCGGCAAGCTGATGGGGCTTGGCATCACGGATATGAAGGGGTTTTTCCCCATTGTCATGGAAGCTGTGCGCGAGCTGGATGGGGCCAGTCTAAAAGAACCGCTTATCGTGCTCGCTACCGCCGAAGAGGAAACCTCTATGGAGGGAGCCAGGGTTATCGCCGAAATGGGTAGACCCCTAGCACGAGCGGCCCTCATCGGGGAGCCGACCGGATTGAAGCCAGTGCAAACCCACAAGGGAATTCTCATGGATGCAATCCGGCTGACAGGCCAAAGCGGTCATTCCTCGGACCCGAGTCTGGGTCGCAATGCCCTGGACGGTATGCATGAAATCATCTCAGCACTGATTCAGTATCGCAGGCAGCTCAAAGATAAGTACCACAATCCGCTATTTGAAATTCCCTACCCCACCCTCAATCTGGGAAGCATCCATGGCGGAGACAACCCAAACCGTATTTGTGGACACTGTGAGTTACAATTTGATGTGAGACTAATGCCTGGCATGAATCTGGACAGCGTCAGGCATGATATTGAGCAACAGGTAAAAGCCGTGGCACAACCGCGTGGTCTGAACTTCGAGATGGTCCAGTTATTCACAGGCGTACCAGCCTTCTTCGCCAATGAAAATAGCGAATTATTGAAAGTCGTCGAGGAACTCAGTGGCCACAGCGGATTGAATGTTGCCTATGGCACTGAAGCACCTTTTTTGCAAAAACTGGGTATGGACACAATCGTAATGGGACCCGGACATATTGAGCAGGCCCATCAGCCCGATGAGTACATGTCCCTGGACATGCTCAAACCAGCCATCAAGCTCATCAGGGAGCTGATCATTCGCCAATGTATCAATCACCGCTAATCTGATTACCGCAAGAGCAGATCAAACAATGAAAACCGACATGGAAATCATCGACTGGTTCAGGGCATCAACTACCTATATTAATGCCCATCGCGGCAAAATATTTGTAGTCTTCATCAGTGGAGAGGCTCAACAACATGAGAATTTTCGCAATATCGTCTTTGACCTGAGCCTGCTGCATAGTCTGGGAGTGCGAATGGTGCTTGTGCAGGGGGCACGACCACAAATATCGAAAGCACTGGAAGCTCAAGGCGTAAAATCGCTCTACCACGATGATCTTCGAGTCACCGAGGCTAGTTCCATGGCCACGATTATGGCAACGGTGGGCCAGCTCGGTACACAACTGGAGGCAATGCTCTCCATGGGGGTTCGCAACTCCCCCATGTTCGGTTCCAAACTCACCCTCTGCCGGGGTAACTTTGTCACCGGCAAGCCGATGGGCGTGCTGGAAGGCATCAACTATCAATACACTGGCAAGGTCAGAAAAATCCAGACCAATGCAATCCTAAGCCAGCTTATGGATGGCAATATCGTACTGTTATCGAATCTCGGTGTTTCGGTAACTGGTGAAATCTTCAACCTGTCTGCCGAGGAAGTAGCCACCGAAGCAGCCCTAGCTCTCTCGGCCAAGAAGCTTATATTGTTGGTTCCGACCCCCGGAGTAATGAACTCCGCAGGCGAACTTGTTGCCTCCATGACCGCAACAGATGCTAAAGCCCATGCGAAGGAACTGTCGCAGCGGGGTGACGCAGAATCTCAATGTGTTTTCCGGGCTCTACAAGCCGCATTGCGGGTCACAGCGAAATCAATTCCCCGTTCACACCTCATCAGCTTCAAGGAGAATGGTGCATTGCTGCTGGAGCTGTATAGCCGTGAGGGTCGTGGCAGCCTTCTGGGTCAGGATAGCTTGGACGAGTTGCGAGCGGCCACACTGGCAGATATTTCCGGTATCCTGAATCTAATCAGACCACTGGAAGAGTCTGGCATTTTGGTCAAACGCTCACGCGAACTGCTGGAAACCGAAATTGACAACTTTCGAGTCATTGCCTTGGAAGGCACCATCATCGGTTGTGCCGCCTTGTATCCGACAGGCAGCTCGCTTGGTGAAGTGGCCTGTATCGCCATTCACGAAAATTACCGGAACAGGGGTCTGGGTCGGCGCATGCTGGAGGCATTGGAAAGAACGGCACTGGAAAGTAACATGACTGCACTCTTTACCCTGACCACGGAAGCCTCCCATTTTTTTCTGGAAAATAGCTACTGTGAGGTTACTCTGAATGAATTGCCGGAACAGCGTAAGCAACTTTATAATTATCAGCGAGGCTCAAGGGTACTAAAAAAGCTGTTGATGCATAATTAGTTTTATACTTTTCGGTATAGCATAATATGCATGACAGGATATCTAGTGTAGTTGGCAATACTTTCATACCTAAGAGCGTGATGATTTTTATGATTTTAACTTTTCTGGTGGACTTTCTTCATTATTAGTGCAGCATCTACACCATGAAAAATCATCAGGTTTTGCGTTCCAGTAGGCAGATACTGAAATCATAAGGATTTTCTGAATCACGAAAATATCTTTGTCGACTTTTTTCCTCCCATTCGCTTTCATTAAATTCCACCAAATAGGTATCACCTGGCACCGCAGCATGCACACGAGTAAGATAAAAGCGTTGCGCCAATGGCAGCACAGCCATATAAAGTGCGCCGCCACCGATAACAAAAGTTTGATCCACAACGTTTTTCATTTTTTCCATTGAAGAATTTTCCTTTGCCTTGCAGATCGCTTCTTCAATCGAGTGTACAACACTAGCACCTCCGGCCAGGTAGTTTGCATCGCTTGTAATCACAATCGAATGACGACCCGGCAATGGTCGACCGATTGACTCCCAAGTATTGCGGCCCATAATAATACTATGGCCCATGGTGGTAGCTTTGAAATGTTTCAGATCACCTGGCAGGTGCCAAGGCAAACCATTATTGATGCCGATTACCCGGTTCTCTGCCATGGCACAAATGAGGGAAAGTTTCATATTTACCTGAAAGCTTGAATCAATATTTCTGCCAATGACAACTAATGGAGCAGCCTGCTTTAAATCAGCTTGTCTTTACCGACTTCTTCCTGCAACAGTCCAAGATAAACCGGCTTATACCGAAAAGGGGTAAGCAATGGGGTCATGATGTCGGTAACCCTTAACCCGAAAATCATCCAGCGTAACCCAGGTTTCTATATCCTGGAGGGACTTGATTTTGGGATTGATGTGCAACTGTGGTGGATCAAAGGGCTTTCGCTTGAGCTGTATATCACGCATCAGCTCGAGTTGATCCTCGTAAATATGCGCATTGACAATCTTATGGTAGGCCATCCCCGGTCGTATACCGGTAATCTGCGCCATTATGGCCAATAGGGTGAAGACCTGAAGCTGATTGAAATTCAGGCCCAGCGGGACATCACAGGAGCGCTGGTAACTTGTGAGGTATAGCGTATCGTCCAGCAATGAAAAGTTATGGGTATGCATGCAGGGGCGCAAGCATCCCAGTTCAAACTCACCAGGGTTATAGAAACTGAGAATCTCGCCACGATCATCCAGTCCTTGTTTTAGGTTGGTCACAATCTTGGTTAGCTGATCTATGGTACTGCCATCAGGTTTTTGCCAGCGACGACCTTGCACACCATAGACTCGGCCCATGTCATCCTCGCCTTTGCGCACCGGATTTTTCAGCCAAGAATCATTTTGGTTGGCATTGGCATCCCACGTGCGGGTGCCCAAAGCCCGAAAATCTGCCGCATTGTCATAGCCACGCAGATAGCCCAGCAACTCGGCAATTGCCGCCTTCCAGTAGCTTTTTCGCGTAGTAACCAGCGGAAAGCGGTTGGCGGCCACATCGTATTTCAGTTCGGCATTGATCACGGTTAGGCAACGCTTACCTGTACGCTGATTCTCGACCCAGGTTCCTTCGGCCACAATGCGCTGACACAATGACAAATATTGTTGCATGAGTTTACTGCCTGTTAGAACCGCTGACCTGCTTCATCTGGCTGGTGTCTGATTTGCTTGTTGCAGGTAGGCCTGCAGCAGAAACAACCCGCCAGCTAGAATCAGCGGAGTAGAAAGCACCTGCCCCATGGTTAGCCAGTCGAAAGCGAGATAGCCAAGATGTCTATCGGGTTCTCTGAAAAATTCAATAAAGAAACGGAAGCTGCCGTAACCCAAGGCAAACAGACCGCAGACAGCAAAGCGGGGTCGTGGTTTGACTGAAAACCACCAGAGAATCATTCCTAGCAGCACACCCTCCAGAGCAAATTCATACAACTGCGAAGGATGACGCGCGAGTTCATCCACATGGGGGAATATCATACCCCAGGGAACCTCAGTGGGCTTGCCCCAAAGCTCACCCCCAATAAAGTTGCCTAAGCGGCCTGCCCCCAGACCAAATGGCACAAAGGGAGCAATAAAGTCCATAGTTTTCCAATAATCCCTGCAAATATGGCGGGAATAGAGATAAAACGCCAGCATCACGCCCAGGAAACCGCCATGAAATGACATACCGCCTTCCCAGACCCGAAACAGCCAAAGCGGATCTTCAACAAAACGTCCAAAATTGTAGAATAATACTGAACCCGTTCTACCACCCAAGACGGCACCTAACGCACCATAAAACACCAGATCCGATATCTGTTGCGGTGTCCAAGGCTCCTCTACACGGCTTGCCCGGTAACTGGCCATGACCCAGGCACCCCCGAACGCCACCAGATACATCAGGCCATACCAGTGAATATTGATCGGTCCCAGCGAAATCGCCACCGGATCCAATTGAGGGTAGTTAAGCATGGTAGAAATCTTGTGTATTACTGATGGAGGCTATAATTAGTGTTTGGTCGACAAGAACAGATCAATGCACCAATCCAAGTATAGCAGGGTAACTATCTCTGATGTGTACTTGAAATAAAAAAGACGGATACTGACCATCAGTAAAGAAGCCAGAATAGGATTAGGTGAATCAGAAGTTCTTAAACCATTAATTGCAAGGATGTACAGTTCTGTTTTTTATTCGGTTAGTGGACAGTAAAACAATCACTGCACCTAAACTTGCAAGTTAGACTTCGGATAACTGGTTGAATATCAAATCTCTGTTGCAGAAGTCAGGAAGGTTGTTGTATTTTGACTGCTCTATAATTGACAACATACCATCTGGCAATTGCCTTCAGCCAACAAGTACTCCCTTTGATTCAGAAAGACAATTTTAATTTTCGCATTATCTAGCAAAAGGTCAGATATACTAAGGAGTTTATTATAGATTAGTGTCAAGTGCTTTCTTGAGATTCTGCCTGTCCGAACATCGCACAGTCCTGATTGAAAGCTTTTTACCGCCAAACCCGATTTTGACACTTTTAGCTTGGAGTGCTGTGCCTTATGTATTCTCTTGCCATGGGTAAGAACAAGAAAACATGAGGACTCAGGGGCTGTTCGGTAAGCGATGCAAGCTCCTACTTTCAACTGATCGATTACTTTTGATGCCTCTACGTTACCACTCTTTAGTTCAATTGGTACTCAATAATATTATCCTTTGACTCACGCAAAAACAGGACAAAGTCGCACCGAACGGATGCTACCGGCAGTGCTTTGTCCACATCATAGATTAATTTTGGGGCACGAATCCCACTCAAGTATCCCCGGCAACCATCTCTTGCATAATTAGATGCAAGATTCTGGGTGCCAGGAGTCTGGGGCAATTGATCAAATCTTATTCCCATATTCATTCAACTGCTTATGGTAATACGTCCAACTTATCCTGCAGTTTGACTGAACGATTATATAGCCTTTCGGCTACATCTTCATAATCAGAAGGCTCAATTCCCTCAACAGGATCAAATTCGATCTCACTAACCGTTGATCCATTGTCCTTTTCTCCCTTTTGAAATAGCCAAGCTCCGGCATCCTGAGCCCGTAGAGCACTTCCTGAAGTAGAAACATACTCGTCTGATTTGGCAGCAAAATCTCCTTCTCGAATAAGATTTCCAAACTCTTTAAGGAGCCAATCGCTATGGGTTGTTACAACAACCCTGACACCAAGACGCACGAGTTTCGCCAGTATTACTGCAATTTTTGTCTGAGCCTCAGGATGCAAATGAGCTTCTGGTTCTTCAACAATTAATGTGTCGCCCTTACAGATATTTTCACGAATAAAAAGAACCAATGGGGAAAGCTCTGTGACCATAGAAGAGACATGATTCATGCGAATATCATCTTGCACTCCATCAGGCCGATAATAAAACTCCGGATAACCACTATTTTTTGAGGTTTTGTAAGTAACCTTGCCTCCTAACGTTGATTTTTCTATCTCATCTGCCAAATTGATAATTGATTTAGATCTTCTGGAGTGTCTTACTGTCAAATAATTGAGTGGCCTATATGCATGAGGCATCCAGGAATGTCGCATTCCATGTTTAGAGTCAAAAGCAATCAGATGACTCAAAAATTCTGCCGTCATTGATGAGAAAGTAAGCGATCCTTCAAATTTATCTAACCCCGCTCTTGTTGATTGTGACATAACTGCACTCGCAATAATTCTGTGGCTTTGCATGATACCACTGCGGGCTGCTGGAAGATAAAAGACATTCTTTGAAACAGGTGAGATCTTTTCTATAAAGCTCACAAGAAGTTGTGATATATCCCAGCTATCCATTTTTTCAATTCTATTATTCCGAATTTGAAACATTTTTGAAGAGTGAAATTCTGGAAAAGAGTTGGATTTATTCATTAACTCCAAATCAATGATAGATCCCTCTGCATCCATTTCTCCAGATTTAGAAATTGAAACCTTTGACCTCCAGATTTCATTACCATTAGCAAAAGTTGTTGTAGTAATATTTACATCAGCAGTGCCATTAAATGAGATAAGGCTTTTCAATGAATCTGTATCAAAGCAGCTCCTGAGTTCTGCCATTAATACAGATGAATATTGTCCCGGCTCATTGAAATACTCTTCAATAGATTTCCCCACGATTGAAGGAAAGTCCGATAGATGAATCCTCGTTCGTTTGCTTTTTATTATTTCCAAAAAGCCTTTATACTCTTCCCTTAATTTATTCAGATCTTCATCAAAAATATCAGGCTCCCAGAGGCTTGGCAGTTTTGAAAAACCAGACAGGGCACGGTGCAACGCATAAATTAAAATCGCAAGGTAAGATTTGCCTGTATTGCTTGGTCCGATTAAAACGGTTAGTGGCCGCAACTCTACATGTCCTGAATTTATCGGGCCAAAATTTGAGACATCAATTTGGGTATTGATTGCCTCGGGATCAAGGTGTTGTTGCTTTGTGTTTTTTGCGCTTGTCATAATCAAACTTCTCACACCTTTACCACAAAATTTCAAGAAATCGCTGACTTCCCTCGTGCTTCTCTTGTCCCAGCATTTCCACCACAGAATGATGGTCTGCTCCTTCCATTTCATATTATGTGCCTTATTATCTTAGCATACCAAGCCATCCCGGATTATCCACTAATCGCAGCCGCCAACAGGGATGAGTTCTACTCCCGCCCAGCCCGGGGAGCACACTTCTGGCCCAATAACCCCAACGGCAAACAGATACTGGCTGGTCAGGACTTGCTGGCAGGTGGCACTTGGCTGGGCATCAATCGTGAGGGTCGCTTTGCAGCCGTGACCAATTGGCGTGACCCGTCCCGGTCGGAACACAAACCCTACTCCCGTGGCGAGCTACCAGTAAGATTTTTGCAGTCATCACTCACTGCCTTGGACTACGCAGAGAGCCTAAAAGACTCATTTGACAATTACGCTGGATTCAATCTGCTGGTTGGCGACCATAACAACATGGTTTATATCAATAATGTAAATTGCCAACTCCAGCAGCTGAATCCTGGTATCTACGGGTTATCAAACGGTATGCTCGACAGCCACTGGCCCAAGGTACAGAGAGGGCGGCAGCGGATGCAGACATTGCTTGATCAGCCAGATCAATTGTCCACCGAGGCACTGATTAATTTGATGGGTGACCGCCAGCAGGCCGACGATTCAGCGTTGCCAGACACTGGAATCTCCATTGAAAAGGAACGGGAACTGTCTCCACTATTTATCCATAGCCGGGGCCGCAACTACGGCACCCGTAATTCAACCGCCGTCATTATTCAGAGTAGTGGAGTAGTGCGTTTCTTTGAACAAAACTTCGACAGCTCTGGCAATCCTGGCTCTACCTGCTCTCATAATTTTTCACATGTCAGTGATACCTGAATGTGGGTTGCGCTTAAGTAATACAAGGTACAGCCGCATTAGGGGAAAACAGTCAGTAAAACCGTAATGCTTTCAAGGAACCTTAGCTGGTCCTGGTTGAGCGCAGCAGACGGTCAACCCCGGCTTCAAAGAGCGCAAGGTCAATGGCTCTGCGTATTTCTTCGGCATCCTCAAGCTGCATGACCTGATCTAGCAATTCCTGAGCTGTGACCAAGCATATACTGCGGATAACCGATTTCACTTTCAGCAGCGCAGCAGCATTCATGGACAGAATGTCGAAACCCATGGCCATCAACAGAATTGCCGCACCAGGATCCCCTGCCATCTCACCACAGATACACACCTGCTTCCCTTCTTCCGAGGCCTCTCGCACAATATGAGACAAGGCATGTAACACTGCCGGGTGGTAGGCACTGTAAAGGCTGGCCACCCTCGGATTATTCCGATCCACAGCCAGCAGGTATTGAGTCAGATCATTGCTACCTACCGATATAAAATCCACCAGCCTAGCCAAGGCACGGGTTTGGTAGACCGCTGCTGGCAATTCGATCATCACACCTACGGGTGGAAATCTGGCATCAACACCTTCCTGAACTAACTCATGATGGGCACGCTTAATCAGCCTCATGGCTGCATTGACTTCATTAATGTTACTGATCATAGGTAGCATGATTTGCAGGTTTTCCAAACCTGCACTGGCTCTAATCATGGCACGAATCTGAGCAGTGAATATCTCAGGATGATCAAGGGTAAGCCGTATTCCCCGCCAGCCCAGAAACGGATTCTCTTCTTCGATAGGAAAATATGAGAGCACCTTGTCGCCACCTACATCCAGCGTACGCATGGTGACCAGTTTGGGGGCAAAGGCCTGCAACTGCTCCCGGTAGATGTCGGTTTGCTCCTGCTCGCTGGGAAATCTCTCGCTCAATAGAAAGGGGACCTCGGTTCGAAACAGGCCCACGCCTTCGGCCCCCTGCTCCAAGGACTGGGCAACATCAGACCGCAGTCCTGTGTTGACCCACAAATTAACCAGGTGGTTGTCAGTGGTTTCGCATGGGAGATCCTTGATTTCCAGCAGGCCGGCAATTAGTTCATCCTGCTCTCTGATGGTGTTGGTATAACGTTCAATTACCGGTTCCGATGGATTACCGATAATCTCGCCCTTGTAGCCATCAAGAATCACTTCCTTACCGTCTAGCAGGTTAATTGGCAAATCAACCGCCCCCATCACGGTCGGTATTCCCATCGTACGAGCCAGAATGGCCACATGGGAGTTACCTGATCCCTTGATGGAAACTAGGCCGCGCAACTTTTCAGGCGGCACTTCTGCCAGCATCGCTGGTGTCAGTTCATCACTGACCAGGATTGTCCCATCATAGTATTCGGTTTTGACATCCTCACCCTCCTGCAGGTAGAACAACACACGAGAGCAGAGATCCCTGATATCAACCGCCCGTTCCCGTAAATAGGAATCCGGCATGCTTTCGAAGTTTCGGATATGTTCGCTAGCTACATGGGCCAGTGCACCTTGCGCCCAGTTCCCCTGTCGGATCATGCCGACCACTTCGTTGCCAAGGGCATCGTCATTCAGCATGTGCACATAAACATTGAATAGCTGTCTTTCTTCCTCGGCAACCTTGCCAGCAAGACTTGCATGCAACGCCCTCATGTCTTTACGTACTTCATTGAGACTTCGCTGAAAAAAGGCAATCTCTTGATCCACATTGCGAGCATTTCTCACCGGCACCTGACTGAGATCAGCCTTGGGAAACACCACCACAGCCTGGCCAATGGCCACTCCAGGCGCACCAGAGATGCCGGCGAAAACAGTGTCAGAGATTCGGTGCCCGCTTAGGCTGATACCTCCAATGGCCTCGGTTGCCTCAGCCGAGGCAATGACTCCGGCCAATTGTGCAGAGAGTGTGATAAGAAAGGCTTCCTCGCTTTCATCGAACCGGCGCCGTTCCTTGCGCTGAACCACCAATACGCCCAGCACAGTTCGGTGGTGAATAATCGGCACGCCAAGAAATCCATGAAACAGTTCTTCTCCGGTTTCCTTGATGTAAAAATAGTTGCGGTGACTGGCAGCATCCTCCAGATTTACCGGTTCTGCATTCCTTGCAACCTGGCCCACCAGACCTTGACCCGTGGCCAGACTTACATGACCGACCGCCGCCTTGTTCAGACCCTCGGAGGCAAGGAGTACATGACTGTTGAGGTCAACATCAAACAAATACACCGAGCAAACCTGAGCCTCAAGGGAACTGCGTACCCTGTTCACAATGAGATCTAGGGCTTGCTGCAAATCCTCTACAGCATTCACTTCCTGAACGATTCTGCGCAGTTGTTCCAACATGCCTTCTTGGGGTCTCCCGGGTTTCAGTCGCAGGACTGACTATCAGTTCGATACCATGCATAGTTGACCCAATGTTGGGCTTCATGGTCTTGATTTGCCAGATGCCAGTCTGTTGCAACTAATGCTGACGGACCCTTGACAGCTGGTGGCAAGCCCGATGTGCTGTTGACTGGAATAATGGTTCAATAATATGTGATGACAATTTATTGCTGTCTGGTGTACATGTTGAAGGGTGTAAGCATTTCCTGCAAGGCTGACTTATAGACTTCACGCTTGAACTCAACAACTTGGTCCACCGGATACCAATAGTCCACCCAACACCAGTCATCAAACTCTGGCTGACGTGACCTGTTCAAGGTGATTTTCTCCTCGTTGGCCTTGAGCCCCAGCAGAAACCAAACTTGTTTCTGCCCAACAAACTTTGGCTCACTTTCGTAGCGGATATAATGCTCAGGTAAGCGGTAGTGTAACCAATCATTTGACTGATACAGCAATTCCACATCTTTAGATCGTAACCCGACCTCCTCATTCAATTCACGATATAGTGCCTGTTTTAATGACTCCTCGGTCTGGATACCTCCTTGAGGAAACTGCCACCCTGACTGACCGACCCGCTTGGCCCAAAACACTTTCCCCTCTCTGTTGCAAATAACTATTCCTACATTCGGGCGATAGCCCTCAGAATCAATCATGTCCGCATTACCTTGTCAAAAAGCCAGAAATTAAGGCCTATTGTTTCACAGCCGTCCCCATTATGGCAACGACAACATTTCTCGAAATATCAATAAATCTATATTTTTCAATAAGGTAACTGAGAATCTGGCAGATAGGGGTCTGCCGGTGCACAATCAGCTCAAACAACTGCGACCTTTGCCTGCAATGTCAGTTTCGGAAATTCAGCGACCACAGGTATAATGCCGCACTAACCGAGACAATGATCCCATGTCCCAACGTCTCACACTTTTTGATCTGGACAACACCCTGCTCGCTGGTGACAGTGATCACGCCTGGGGTGAGTTCCTTATCAGCCAAGGGCTGGTGGATGAACTGCAACATCGTTCTGCCAACGATGCTTTCTATCAGCAGTACCTGGATGGTATTCTGGATATCCATGCCTATGTCAAATTCACGCTTGGGCCTGTTCTTGAGTACAATGCCGAAGAACGACAAAATTTACAGCATAAATTCATGGAACAGGTCGTACAAACCATGATTCTGGACAGGGGCCGTAAACTGGTCATGCAACATAAGCAGGCCGGGGATCGTTGTGTCTTGATCACAGCAACCAATGCTTTTATTACTGCACCGATCGCAAAGGAGCTTGGATTCAATACTTTGCTGGCCACCGATCTCAAGCAGAAAAATGACCGACTCACTGGTGAGATAGCAGGCATTCCCTGTTACCAGTATGGAAAACTGGATAAGTTAGAGCAATGGCTACAAAATGTTAATTCTGCCTTTAATCTCAAAACTGCCTGTTTTTACAGCGATTCAATTAATGACTTGCCCTTATTGAGAGCAGTGGGGAATCCCGTCGCAGTGGATCCAGACAAATCTCTGGCCAATCATGCCCGCAACAGTAACTGGCCGATCATTAGCCTAAGGTGAGCAAGGTATTCCATCTGTAAACAACCCGGCAGGTTCGACAAATCAGGTAGAGCAGCCAATTGGCCGACACATCCAAGGCAATGAATACAACTCTATAGGTTTTCTTTCAGTTCGGGCTTTGTCCAAACTCAACGATAAGGTCATCGGCCAGTCCCTCCAGAACCGATTGCAGTGACTCCAGCTCGATCTCCTGGGGTACCTTGAGCAAGGCCTTGGTACGAAATAAAGTTTCGCCTGACATGGGCGCAGGTGAACATTCCGTGGTAAGCTGTTCCATATTAATCGACAGCACAGCCAGTGCATGGGAAATTTCTTGCACGATTCCTGGTCGATCGTTGCCGACCAGAGACAAATTAACTGTACGGGCTTGCTGCTGGCTTTCTATAAACTCGACCTGCTCTACAACCAGCTTCCAGCCGTCTGAAAGTTCCTGCAGAGCTGAGGCAAGGGCCGGGGCTTTTTCATGACTGACACTAACTCGCAGGATACCAGCAAGTTGCGACATAGAGCTCTCCAGCCAGTTACCCTGATGCTCAGCAATCACCTTGGATAAGGCCTCCACCAGCCCAGGTTTATCATCGGCTATCAGAGTGAGCACTAAATAGGTATATATTGCTTTACTCATATTGGTCATTCCCTTCAGCTCCAAGCAACCAAAGAGAACTGGCCACTCTCCGCCATCGCCTGTGAAGTAGGGGTCTGAGTTCTAAAGATATGTGAAACAGAAACAGTTCTTGAACTGGATTGATTTCAGGAGGAATAACCAGTATCGCAACGCCCGGTATTGGTTATTTAAATAAACCTTCAATTCACGCAAGATGCCAGAATGGCTGAGTCCTGAACGTTCTGAGAGACCATTGGTACTTTCCAGAGGGGAACCCTCTGACTAAAGACTGTAACCACTTAATGTGCAGCACTGTTTTGTTTGAGAGTTGAGTGGTCTGCGCTAATTAAGCACTGGGCCGTTGCGACCATAATCCATAAATCAGCCCAAGAAGCAGTAATGATTTATTGACTTTGTCATCAGAGAGTCAGGCCATATTAAGTCTGTCTCGACCGGATATTAAACCCATCAAAAGATTCTTCAGCTTGAAGTTGCAACCTGTTACCTAGCCGCAATAACAGATGGGTACAAAAACCGAAGAGATGCACCACCCATACTGGCATGACCTAAATACTGACAGTCCTCGGGAATTGCCCAAAGTCTTCCCAG
>JAPORB010000206.1:21336-23602 GCA_026710425.1 Gammaproteobacteria bacterium | reverse complement strand
AGCAGAGGCTGAAATAATAAAAGCTCAGGCGGAAGTAGAGAAAGCCAAAATGAGCTTACAATCTTTTCAATACAGGGCAGAAGGTGATATGGCTAAGCGTGATACAGTTATTGAGCAAGGTCTCAATAAATCTGAGGACAATATGTCTCAGGCCGCCATGCAGGGCATTCAGGCAGCCAATGAGGCCGAAGCCGCAGATAGGGATGTGGCGGCACAACAGCAAGCCAATGAGGAAAAAGAGATGTCTGCTATAGAGGCAATGGTGAAAAAATTAGTAGCAGAAACAGTTGCAAACACTATTTAATGTATAGTAGGGTAAATTATGGAAGACAAAGAACATGACAAAAAATTCGCCACCAGGTCAGGAAATAATCAGCCTTCTGGTGAAAGTCTGCATGCAAAACGCAATGAAAAAAATGAGTTTGCAGACTACAGCGCGTGGAAATCTGGTCGTGAAAAATCAGATGAAGTACAACCTCGCAGACGTAAAAAATCTGCGAAACCAGAGCAAGAAACCACGGATTCCGAACCGGATAATTCGGACCAGAATCCCCCTGGTAATGGGGAGGAAGCTCAAAAGGCTGATACGTTAGAGGAAACCGGAAAAACCTCTAAAGACGGTGAAAGAAAAGAAGGGGAACTTCCCGACTGGATGAAACGCCGTCTGGCTCGTGAGAAAAAGCGTTCGGAAGCAATGGAGCAAAGCAATGCTGAACTTCGCAAACAATTAAGCGAAGCTAAGGCCGCTCAAGAGTCTACTGCAAAGCAGCAAACAAAATCGCAAGAAACCCAAGCTGACAAAGAAAGTCAAACTTCTGAAGGTCCATACGATTACGATTATCCGGATGAAGATGACTACAAAAACAGCAAGGGAGAAGTTGACGATGATGCTTACCTTGCAGACGTTAAAAACTGGCATGATGAGAAGCCGCTAGTTGGCGGAAAACATGCCAAAACCAAGAAGCCAGAGGCTAAAACAGATACTTCACAGCAAGAACCAACTGAGGCTCAAAACAAAAAACAAATTGCCGAGCAACAGTTCAAAATTGCACTTGAAAGTATTGAGCAAGCTTTTGATGATTCTGAGACTGCCCCCAAAGGGCTGTTTGATGACTTTTTTGATCAAGCCCGCCGTGGTTTGACCAAATACAGTTACACGATGATTGACTGGATGGCTGACCATGAACCGGAGGCTATCCTGCTGGCTACTGAGTTTATAGAGCGTCCGCGCAAGGCTTTGAACATATTCCGAAAACCTGTTTCTCAGCAAACAAAATTGTTGTCAGATCTTGCTAAAACCTTGAAATCTCAAGCTGGTCGTGAAAAGAATAACGATCCTGAAATTGAAGATGGCACGGCAAAGGCAGAGATTGGCAACATTAAAAATCTAAGAACAAAGCGTGGTCCTGATGTGAATAAAACATTTGACCAAGCTGCTGCTTCGTCAGATTATGGCACTTATGCCAATGCGCGCAACGAAATGTCGCGTAACAAATCTAGGACTCATGTTGCTAACTTGTTTTAACTATTCCGGAGTTAAAAATGGCTATTGAATTTGAAGGCGTACAAAACCGAGTCGCCATCCCGCAGATAATTGCTAATGAAAGCTTGTATAGGCTTTCAATGAATGTAGTTTTCCCTCGTATATCCAATCGCACGTATCAACATTATTTTGATTCTAGCGTTGGTGATACGGTGACGGTAAAACGACCTTACAAGGCTCGCTCTCAAAAAGGTCGTATTATGAGTACAAAAGCTGCGCTGATAGACAAAACTGTCGAGATCAGCATTGATAGCAGGCATCATTTTGCTATTGAAACAGTTGACGAAGATATGACGCTTCGTATTGAAGATTATGGCGAAAGGTATCTTGAAGTTGGTGCGGAAGAACTGGCTTACGATTACGACACAGCTGGCGGCAAAGAGTTGTCTCACAGTTATTTTTTCCATGAAGGTGGTGACAACACGGCTTTGGACAAGGCTCGTGGCCAGCAAATCACTGCCCATGCTTCCAAAGTGGCAATTCCCAGAAAGCGCAGGTTTGCCGTGCTTGATCCTTATGAGTTTGCGGCCATTTCTGAAGACGTGATGCAGGTAGATGCTCCAGAGTTGGTCACGGGCGCGATTCGTGACATGTTCAAGGGAAAATATGCTGGTTGGAGTCTTTTAGAATCAAATTTCATTTCTCCGATGGATTGTCAGCAAATGGCTTCTGGTGCTGCTCCCCGAATTGCTGGCAGTGATGCTGCTTCTCTGGTTGGCAGTA
>JAPORB010000206.1:0-20995 GCA_026710425.1 Gammaproteobacteria bacterium | reverse complement strand
GTCATTACGGTAGTTGGTCAGACGGCCAATCAACCAGCTAAAAGCTATCGGCAAGCTTTGTTCATGTGCGGTGACGCTCTTGAATACATCAACGTCAAACTCAAGACTCCTAAATCTGCATTCATGAGCGGTTCTCAGGTTGATGATGAAACTGGTTTGGCGATTACCTACACTTCTGATTGGGATCAAACTCAATATACGGAAGTTGACCGAATGGACATCTTGTTTGGGGTTAAAAACATCTATCCCGAACTGGGCATTCGATACATTAGCGCACAGGTTGGGTCTTAAAATGAGTAATGAACTTGGAAAAGCAATTTACTATCACGACGATACTCCAGAAGGTCGTATTTTTGACATGGAAGAAGTTAGCCCTGAAACACTTGCAGAGCAAGGCTGGGTTGATTCTCCAGCCAAGATTGGTGTTGATCCTTGGAGTGGAGATCCAGAGCGTTTTTCCGAATTGCGTCAACAAGTGCAGGATGGTGAGGTCCCCAGAATTGGGGGCCTCCTTGACGTAAGAGGTGACGATGCGGACAAAGAATTGGTTCTCAAGCAAAATGACAAGCTTCTGAAAGAGATAGAGAAGCAAAAACAAGAGCTTGAAACTATGAAAATGAAAATCAAAATGAAGGATGAAGAGTTGCAAGATATGCGCTCTGATGCTTCTAAGCTTGCGGCAAAGCCCAGAAAAGCCACTAGGCGGTCTGGTAATGCTGAAGATAAGCCTGTTCGTGGTACCAAGCAAAAGTCGCCAGAAAAGCCTGCTGATGAGCAAGCAGAATTAGAAGCTGATGCCGAACTTGATGCTGATGTTGAACTTTAACGGTGGATCCGTGAGTTATGGCAGACACATGGGAAAACATAGTACACGATGCTATTGTTGAAATTGGTGCAAAATCAGACGGCGAAGATTTAACAGCTGATGAGCTAAACGGCGGTCTTCGTCGATTGCGTGGCATGCTAGACCAATGGACGCAAGATGGGCTTCTCATTCCCTACCACAAAACATTAACGCACACCACAGAAAATAGCACAGATATAGACGACAAATTTACTTTCGGCGCAAGAGGTTCTTTGCCTGAAGGCAATGATCCTGATGTTATAGTAAATTTTCCAATAGAAGAAATAGACTACCTGCTATATCATCGAAGTGGTAGGCAAAATGATATGCCTTTGCGAAGGCAAACTCTTGTTGTTCTCCAGCACAATCATAGTGTCAACTCTAATTACCCCACTATGTGGCATTTTGAGCGGGATTTTCCAGTTGCTCAATTGTATTTCAATACCCCTACTGATACTGGTGACAGTTTTACTTTGCACTACACAACAGTTCTTGAAACGGAAAGCATTGTTGGTAGTGGGGAAATAAGTGATATATTTCCCCCAGGGTATCGTGAAGCAGTCGTTTTGAATCTTGCTGTCAAATTGGCTCCTTCGTATGGTGTGACCGAAGGCAGAGCTTCTGGTCTTAGTGCCGCAACATTAAGAGGGGCTATGGATGCCAAAAAACTGATTAGGAAGCGTCATGTGCAAGTTTCAACTTCCATAATTGATCGTTCTTTGCTGACTAGAAAATACAACATGATACGTGGAAGTCGCTATCATAGCGGTCATTACTAATGCCTTACCAGCCTATCCAGTGGGCTAATCGTTCTGTAGAGGGACGCCAGGTAGAGGCTGACGGTTCAAGATTGCTGAATTTCTACGCAGCACAAGTTTCCCCAGCCTCTATTGACAGGTACACGCCTAAAGTTCCTGTAATGCTTTATTCCACCCCTGGTTTAAGGCGTTATCTTAATGTTCCCAACCGAGCGGCAGTTCACAACGGAGTGACTGTTGATGCTTCACCAGCAAAGGGCTGCCATGGACTGTTAAGCATAATTAATCCTGCTTATGATACCCGTTTGTTCGGTTTGATTGGGCAGTACTTCTTTTTTACCGCCAGATATGGCTCTGGCTTGGATGTTCCTCTAGATTACAACCCCACCAATGGGGATGCCGTAATTGAACTTCAGGAAGCCAACATAATCCAATTTAGCCCAGAGAGAGATGAGGCAATTCCTGCTGGTCGTCCAAGCAAAATTGTAACTGACGGCAGAAGAATCTTGTTTGCCTCGGAGAATGAGGTCTATGTTTATGACTTGGGCAGAAGCGGTGGTGCTGGATTTATTACTGTGAATACCCCTGCGGTGGCCGACCTGTCTACTTTGGAAGATTTACAGAGTAATGATTGGATAGATGTGGGCTGGGTAGATGGATTTTTCCTGCTTGCGGCCAAGTCTGGGCAATTTTTTCATTCGCAGTTGGACAGCGTGCAGTTTGACCAGTTGGATTTTGCTGAAGCTGGAACCAATCCCGATGAAATTGTGGGTATGGAGATACTCAATAGGCGCATTTACATTATTGGTCGGGATACGGTTGAACTGTGGTTTAATGCTGGCGGGGCTGATTTTGCATTTTCGAGAGATAACAGTTTTACCTTGCAGATAGGATGTGTCGCAAAAGGCACAATCGCCAGTAATTTATTGGCTATTATGTTTCTGGGAACGGATGGTATTGTCTATGCGATGAGCGGTGCTCAATCAAACAGGATAAGCACTGAGAGCGTTGAGTATGATGTGGCAAGGTCAAACCCTCAAGAAGCCAGGGCTTACACTTACACTGAGGAAGGTCACCGATTTTACTCTCTGGTGTTAGACGATGTAGGTGGTTCAAAGAAAAACTGGACATACGACTTCAATACAGGGGTTTGGCATGAAAGGTCAGAGACCGACATTATTTGCATTGAAAGGTTTGGCAACCGAAATCTAGTCGGCAAAGAAGGTTTTGACCATATCTTTGATCAGCGATTGGATTGGGGAAGTGTTGATGACGATGCAAATAGCAATTCGGCAGTAAATCGAGAAGCAATCAGTCCAGTTCTTTTTAGGAATTTCCAGCGAATGAATATGAGTCAGTTTCAGGTTGATATTCCCTTGAAGGATGGTGGCGTTCCAGAAGATTACATTCTTGTTGACTGGTCTGATGATGCTCAACAAAATTGGGTTGGATCAACAAACATGGACGGTACTGAGAGGCGGTTGTTGCTTGATAGAGGCCCCAGATTCAGGGTAAATCGAATGGGTCAAACTGTTACTGGTCGTAACATAAGGCTTCGCACAAGTGCCAGGCGAAGGGTGGATGTGCTTGGTGCCTACATAACTACTGATACTCTTCCGACCTGATTATGGCTGATGAATTTCAAAAGACTTCCAGACCTCCCATTGAAAAGATTCTTGGGAAACTGGTCACTGGTGGCAATTCGCTTGGTCAAATGCAAATGCGTCCTGATGGTGGGATGGCAGTTGGGGGAATGGGTAATGAGGGCTTAACTCCTGCGGAAGTGCAGCAGCTTGCCACTTTTCTTTACCAAATCAATGAAAATATTAATTTTCTTAATGAAAATGGCGGCGGTGGTGGAGGATCTGATCCTGTGGATCCAGGTGGTGATATGCCATCTCCCCCAGGGGACATTGATCCGGCATTGCTCCGTGATTTGTCAAATTCCACACTATTTCCATTTACCTACGCCTTGTTGTACGATAATCGAAACGAATTTACCGCCAGATCATCAAGCGGGGGTGCTTGGGTGGTGGAATACAGTGGAATAACCCAGCCGCTGGTGCGGCAACAGGCATACGATTTCAATATACCTTTCTGAGGAGTTAGACATGACAGCGGGTTTGAAACAGGCAGGAGCTGATGAAGCATTTATGACTGGTTTGCACAATGCAAGTCTTTACCTTGCTCTTTTTAGTGCCGAGGGTGTTGAATTGGCTGGAAATGGTTACGCTAGGCAACCTATTGCCTTGGCTGACTGGGACGATAGCGGCGCACAGCAAGTAAATGATGATGCAGTTACTTGGGGACCACCGCAACCAGCGGCTTGGCTGGCAGTGACGCATTGGGGGTTGTTTGACGCACTTACTAATGGCAATTTGCTTTACGATGTTGAACTTGGTACTGCAACTGCCGCGCCTGGTATTGGCGCGCTAGTTTTGGCAGAGGCTGAAACTATTGGCTTTGAGTTTACAGGTGATGGCATAGGAAACGTTGGCAGTCTTGCAATGATGAAGGAAGGTTTGGTTAGCGGTACTCGCTATCTAATGTTTTCCGATAATGCCGCCCCAGAATCCGATGCTGGTACTGGCACTTCAAACATTATCAACACGGATGGTTCTGTAGGTTCAGATGGTTCAGGAACTCCACTAGCAGTTCAAGTTGCCGCAAGTGTTTGGACTCCAGACAACAATGGTGGTAATCGAAGACTTCGTAACAATGCACCTATTGATATTGGCACACAGTCCGTTGATTTGCCTGATCCAGCTAATTTGCTTTTGTGTGACGGAAATGCTCATACTTCAAATATTTTATGGTGGAATGCACTTACATCTGACAATCCAAGGTTGGGTGATACTCTTTCTTTTGCGACCAATTCAATCTCCATATTGCTTGGTATAACTACGTCATCTTAAATCTCTTAATTCGCTACTGAGGCGGGCGTAGGTTTCAAAGCCTGCGCCTTTTTTTTACTTAAAAACAAGCATGGCTAATCAAACATTAACAGTACCAGTTGGCATTATGATAGGTGAGGGAGCGGACGATAACGTTCGTGATGGTACACTTGTATATGACAGTTATAAGCAGCAAGCAAATATTCTGAGTGTTCAAGTCAATGCCAATTTAGGCGGTGGGCTGCTTAGAGTTGTTAGGGAATTTCTAGATGGCACGATTGATTTAATTTTTGACACTCCGCTTTCTGCTGCATTCAACAGCACTGGATCTTTTCGATTTGTAGATGAAGAAGTAAACGATTTCACCATTGAATCGGCCAACATCACGCTTAGCGATTTAGGTGGTGGGTTAGTTAGACGATATAGATACCGACTAACAAATGCTCCTTCTTCGCAATTTTACCCTCGGTTTGAAGGCAATTTTAATCTTACCATAGACGACAACGCAGTTCCCCCCATTCCTTTGTCTGGAATTGGCAGCGGAAGTGTGAGGGTTCGGTCTGAAGTATGGTTATTCGGTTTAGCTCGAACTGATTATTCATTTCTAACTGGAATTGCTGCTACTGCCACAAGAGTGTTGATTCTCAATCAAGGTTTATTTGATGAAACTGATAGCAAAGTTTTTTTCTATGACCATGAGGGAACGCGATATGCAAACGAGGAATGGAATTTAGACGTTCTTAATGATAGTCCATTTGGAATTGCTCTCACCGCCACAAGAGCGTTAGTAGTTGATGTTAATGTTCGAAAAGTTTTTGTCTACGGCCACGATGGAACTAGATATGCCGATGAAGATTGGAATTTAGACCCTCTAAATACTGGAAGTGGCATTGCCGTCACAGCTACGCGTGCTCTAGTAACTGATTTATTTCGTTCAAAAGTTTTTGTCTACGGCCACGATGGAACTAGATATGCCGATGAAGATTGGAATCTTGATGCTCAAAATGAAAGTCCAGCAGGCATCACTGCCACGGCCACTAGAGCGTTAGTGCTTGATCCTATTAATAACAAAGTTTTTGTCTACGGCCTTGACGGAACTCGTTACGCAAACGAGGACTGGAATTTAATAAGAGCTAATCAATTTGGTGAATTTGGAATTGCTGTTACCGCCACAAGAACGATAGTGGCTGGTACTAATGCAGCCTACACTTACGAACTTGATGGAACACCCATAACTGGAGCCGAAAGTGCCCTAACTGTCTCTCCCCCTGAAGATGTTGCCATATCTGGCACTGATGACGCTACCCTGCCAGATGGTAGCGCAACACTGACCACCGACCCTCCAGCGTCTGTAAGTTTAACAGGCTTAGGTTCTGAGCAAGTTCTTCCCAGCACGATAACTTTAACGGTAGAGTCTCGCCCATATTTTCCCGTTCAAGGCATTGGTGACTCAATGCTCACAGGTTCCGCACAGACAACTATTGTGGAACCTGAAGACCCTGGTGCGATAACTGGAAAAGGCATCGCTACATTGCCAGATAGCGGTTCTATTCTGACAGCAGCTCCCCCAGGTTCTGTAACAATTATCGGGACTGGTGATTCCGCTGCTGGTGGCATAGCGTCCTTGACCATAGTTGCGCCAGATGATGTGCCCATAACTGGAACCAAATCGGCTGCTTTGATGGGTTCTGCCCAACTAAGTCTGGAAAGTCCAGACCCTGAAACCATTACTGGCACACAAGATTCTACCGTTGGGGGGCAGGCTAATCTTACCGTATCGCCAGCAATAGTGATTAACAGTACGGGCATGTCATCTGTTAATGGATTGGCAGCACTGACCGCCAGACCTGCCAGTGACCGAGTCATTTCTGGAATTGGTGATTCAGAAATAAAAGGCAGTGGCTCACTCACAGTTGAGCCACCTGCAAGTCAAGCAATTCTAGACGTTGGCAATGCCAGATTGCCTGACGGATCAGCGGCAATCAGCATAGAAAGCCCTAGTGATGTGACTATATCTGGCACTGCAACTGCCAATTTTGCCAATGGAGATGCAAACCTTACTTTGACTCCTGCTATCTCAATTAGTGGCAAGAGTACTGCCGAACTTCCGCAACCCTCAGCATCAAGCTTAACTATCACTGTACCAACAAGCATTTCTATTGCTGGCAATGGCGTTGCCAGAGTAGAAGCCACTCCATCCATCAATCTTGTTGTAAACACTTTGCGAGGACTGGCAATAAACAACGGACTGTATGCTTCTTTGTTTGTTTACCGATCTGGCGGTGCAAGTCGCAACTTGTTGCGTGTTTTCAATCAAACACAGCAAATACATTCTGAATTTGCCCTTGATTCAGCAAATGGTCTTGCTCAGGACGTTGAGTTTGTCAATTCAACCTACTGGGTTCTCAACCGCAACCCGAACCGAATATTTGTCTACGACCTTTCAGGAAATTATCAGCCTGCAAGCAGTTTTGACCTTGACCAAAGAATTGTTAATCCCAGAGGCATCACGCTTTTGGGAACAAATGTCTGGATACATAGCAACAGGCGTCTTTTTCAATATGATGTTGATGGGACATACGATGGCACTGAAGATTTTGTTTTACCCGCATTGGCAGACAACATTCAATCTCTGGGTAATGATGGTGAAAACATACTGGCACTAGATACCAGAGATCAGATTTCCTACGCATTTTCCACCGATGGCTTAAGAAATGAGATCAGAGACATTGATTACAGCGGTGACGACACCAAAAGCATAACTGGCGTAGGTTCCACAGGCGGAATTTACTACTTGCTTGACCAAGCAGGCAAGGTTCTGGGCTACGAGGAAGGCGGGTTTATTGCAGCATCCGAGGATGATGTGGACTGGGATCAAGTTGTCCGGATGACATTTTCTGGTAGAGATGCGGATGGCTTGCATCGAGGGCGTGTCTATGAGGCACCTGACTGGGATGTTGGAAATCTGATTATTGCCATTCGCCGCAACAATCCTGACCAAGATCCAAATGAGGATCCAGAATGGGATCAGGTTGCTTTTCAGATGACGGGTTCAATTCTCCGTAACATTGATGAGGATACCTACACTTTTCCTGTCACCAGAACCACGATTTCTGATGACTGGGACGCAGGGATGCCAGCTGATATAGATCCTGGGCTTGATGAGAACTACAAAGTACTCCTTCTCATGCCAGCCTTGCCAGGCATTGAGAGATTTCCCTCAAGCCGCATGAGCGGATGGTTCTGGCGTTACATATCTGCCCAGCTTGCAACAGAAATGGAAATGCTGGAGGAGTCAACCAATGGCGACCGTTACATGTGGTCAGCCGCCGCCATTGAGCAAGCCAATATAGCGACGCCTGGGGACAATCGTATTGGCGATGTTGTGACTCTTTACAGGGGTGAATTTACCTCTACCAGATCATGGGACGGGACTAGCTGGATTCCAGTTGACCAATTTATTGACGGCAATTTGCTTGTTTCTGGCACTGTAACGGCTGAGGCGATTGCTGCAAACACCATCACGGCAAACAAGATATTTCTCGGAGACGGCATTATTGCTGGCGATGACAATGCTCTCACGCTTAATTTCAAAGAGAACACTGGTCTTGCACTAACCGATGAAGGCATTTTTCTTGTAGTCAAAGACAATTCTGGACTTGCTCTCACCAAAGAAGGCTTGGAAGTCGTAGTAAAGCCTGATGTCGGGCTTAAACTGGACAAAGACGGACTGCAAGTAGTGGTCGGTTCTAATTCTGGTCTGATGCTGGGCAGGGATGGACTGGAAGTTGTTGTTGACAGTACCACGGTGACGGTTGATAGCACTGGGCTTCATGTTGGAACTATCACTGGCGACAATGTTGCCAGTACGACTATAGGTGCTGGCAAGATAAAACTTGGTAATGCCATTATTGCTGGTGATGCAGATACCTTGACTCTGGGAGTCAGTGGCAATGGTCTGGCTGTTGGTGAGTCTGGACTTGCCATGGTGGTCAAAGATAGCTCTGCACTGGCACTGACCACTGACGGGCTGGCTGTCACGGTCAAGGATGACTCTGCGCTTTCCCTTACTAGTGACGGCTTGGCTGTTGTTGTTAGTGACAATTCTGCGTTAAAACTTGGCACTGAAGGACTTGCCGTTCAAGTAAAAAGCAATGCTGGTCTTTCCACGGGTGAAGATGGTCTTGAAGTTGCCGTACAGAGCAATGCTGGACTTTCGCTTACTTCTTCTGGGCTAGCGGTCAATGTTGACAGTGCTGGTGCGCTAACTACGGGAGCAGACGGACTTGGTGTAGCGGTTCAAAATAATGCTGGTCTATCACTAACTTCTTCGGGATTGGCCGTTAACATTAACAGCGGCATGGGTTTGTCCGTTGGTGCAGACGGACTTGGTGTAGCGGTTCAAAATAATGCTGGTCTATCACTAACTTCTTCGGGATTGGCCGTTAACATTAACAGCGGCATGGGTTTGTCCGTTGGTGCAGACGGACTTGGTGTAGCGGTTCAAAGTAGTAATTCAGGGCTTGCTCTGACTTCTCAAGGCTTAGCCGTCAATGTTGATAGCACTGGCGGCTTGAGTAATGGAAAAGACGGGCTTGGTGTAGTCGTCAAGAATAACGCTGGTCTTGCTTTGACTTCTCAAGGCTTGGAAATAACTGTCAAGTCTGGCTCTGGCATCGCCACGGATAAAGATGGACTGGCATTACAGACTGATGGAACTACCGTAAAGATAGGAACTAGCGGAATAGAGGTCAATTCCATTACCCGTACCAATATTGCCAAAGACACAATTCAAGCGGCTCAAATTGACGCTTCTACAATCACAGCAGCAGAGCTTAAAGACAAAACCATCATTGGAACTAAAATTAGTGATAATGCAATAGCAACAAATCATATAACAGCAGGTGCCATAGTTGCCGACAAAATTGCGGCTAATGCCGTCACCGTTGACAAAATTGGTTCTGGCACTTACACCAAACCAGGCAGTACAAGTAACTTTTTTAGTCTTGATGTTTCTGGCCGTAATTTCAGTGGTTTTCCTGTTTTGGGATATTTTCAAGCAACAGAAACCGCTAACGTAGGTGTTGTAGGTCGAGCATCAAAAGGTGGTATTGGTGTTGGTGGGCTTGTTGCTGGTACAGATTTAACTGATTCAATAGCTGGAGCATTCAGAATAGAAGGAGCTGGTTTTGATGCTCATGAATTTCATATTTTGACCAAAAATTATATGTTAGAAGGTTTTGATTTAGGAACTACCAATATAAGAGAATTTTCGTTGGATTATTCAGGAAATCTTGTAACGATAGGAGAAGTCACCGCCACAGATGTCAACGCCACATCCGACATACGCCTCAAAGATAATCTTGAACGCATTGAAAACGCACTGGAAAAAATAATGAGCATAAGCGGCTACACTTATCTCATGAAGGAACAGGAAAAGGCAGGCGTAGTAGCACAGGAAATAGAAAAAGTGCTTCCAGAAGCGGTCAAGGAAAATGGCGGATTCTTGACAGTATCACCTTTGGCAATAATAGGTTTATTGGTGGAAGGTCTTAAAGAACTTAAAAAAGAAGTTTCAGATTTGCGGAGAGCGGTAGATGCCGTTACCTTCCAGCGGAGCGATTAGTCTCAGAGACATTGCAGAAGAGTTTGACAGTGCGTATACCGCAACCAAAGACTACGCTCTGACTGATTTTTATGCTGGTGGAGACTATGTGGCATCAGGAACAACTGGTATTCCTTCTAGTGGGAGAATCAGTTTAAGCGATTTCTACGGCGCATCTGCCGCAACGACCAGAACACGGACTTTTTACCGCCGCAGCTTAAATCGACCTGCGGCTCCGACTTCCAGTGTTGTTGGCGCATACACAAACCCTGGTTCTGGTTGGTCTCGAACCAACCCAGGTGTTTCTGGTATTCAAAGTGTGTGGCGAGTTACCCTGACACAGCGATTTAGCGGCGATAGCCCGCCTGCGGGTTTTCAGAGCAACACGTGGTCATCAGTGACCTTGCTAACAGCGGCAAGGCTGGTCACACCCACATTGAGTCTGACAAGAGGAAATCAGCAAATTCAAGCAACGGCAGGGGCGGTTACTGGGGCATCACGGTATGAGTTCAGTTGGGGAGATGATTCTGATGCCGATGACGATGACAGGATTTCAACCAGCCAAACCATCACAATAACTGGACTGACAAATGGCGAAAGGATTTATGTAAGGGTCAGAGCTTTGCCAGCGGCTGGAGTGGTTGCGCCTAATGAGTCCGTATATTCAGCGGTCAGTTCCGTTGTGCCAGCCGCAGAGCCTCCAGTAGCCGATGCGGGTTCTATCAGCATTACCAACAAGATTTCAAGAATTAATGAAGGCGAAACTTATGATTTTAACCACAGCGTTAGTGGTGGAAATTTTGATAGTGAATCAGTAGTTTATTCAACAAACATAGGAACTATTAATCAAGATGGTCTTTTCAGGGCACCAGATGTAACTCGAAACACAACCGCCAGAGTTACCGTTACTCGTACTGTGAATGGCTTTGGCAGGTATGCTAGGGTTGAAACTAGCGATAGTGTTAGTGATACAGATACATTTAGAGTTAGAGTGGTAGAGCCTGAAATCCAAACACAACAAACTATATACAGGCGAGTTGGCAGCAACACGCCGCCTTCAAGACCTTCAGGAACCACTGAAGCTATTCCTTCAGGTTGGTCGGAAACTAGGTTAAGCCCCAATGGTAGCAATAATGTTTTCAGGTCACAGCGCACTGTCACTTCCCAAGGCGGCACTTTTATTCGTGCAACCGCATGGAGCAATCCCGTAATTGACCGATACGCAACTTCATGTTCGTATTCGGCTTACGGGGCTTATGGTGCATACCAATATGGTTCATGGTCACCAGCACCACCAGCCGCATCAACTCTGTGTGAAGGGGTTGAGAGAGACGTAACTCAGACTCGCAGGCGCGAAAGAACACGCACAAGAACTCTTGAACTGGGAAATCCAGCGACTTGTACTGCTCTTGAAGATACTGAAATTTCAACAGAAAGTCAGACTATTACGGTCACAGGCACTAGAGATTGCTCAAATTACGCCCCTCTATCAAGCTTGACAGTAGAAGAAGAAAGCGGTGCGGTCATTGTGAATTGGGGCGGATCACCTTCAGGAACTTGGCGAGACGGCCGAACAGCCGCTTACGTCAACACTTTTTATACTGCAAGCGGCATTTGGCCTACTAGCCAGTTTCATCCGTCTCAAACAAATGGAATAGTTACAGCGGCAAGCGGCACGGCTACTCTTCTTCCAAACAGAGATTATACGCCAGGGAACACTGTCAGAATCACTGCGGGATACCAGTATGCCGATGATCCTAGAGACAGTGGAACTGCTCTACAAAGAAGTTCTACGATTAGTGCTAGTGAGCGTACTACTCGTGGCGGCGGTGGTGAAGGTGAGGGCGGAGACGAAGGGTGAGATAATGAGAGTGCCAGTTGGACATAATTGTTTCTTTCCTATTGGGAACGCAGAAGGCGTTACCGTAACAGCCACCAGACCCGAACTCGTCACAATTACGCTTGGAACTACGCTAGGGACGCTTGTGGTGCCCACAACGGCTGGAACCACAGACATTGTAATAACTAGTGGTGGTCAAGAAATTCACCGCTCAACACTGGAAATTGTCGCTGAATAAGTGTTAAATTATTTTCCAGGGGGTAATTATCATGGCAGCACCATGGAATACAAGTGATGACGGCATAGAAGCAGCTGGCAATCATCTAGCCAATGCAAACCTTGACGCTGGCGAAGTTTTGGTTGATGCCGCCAACGAAGGCGTTAACTTCTGGGACAATGTCCGAGGCACCAACGAGGGGCTGTTTTCTCCCTTTCTTGGGTTTACCGAGATTGGTCAAAATATTTTTGATTCCGATTTCATGCAACCCCGTACGGGACCTGTGACCACTGAGGACGATCTCCGCTACTACGTTGACGAAAGCACTGACTGGCAAAATCGGCATCTTGACGATGCAGGCGTATCCCTCACCTATGACGAAGAATTGAATCGGGCACCTTTTGAAGGAGAAATCAACCGTGGAGATTCTGCGGGATTTGAAGGCCGAACCCCGCTAGACAACAAAGCCCCAGATGTGGGTTCAACAAATACTCGCGAAAGGGCTGCTCCCACTTCAACTCGCGGTTATGAAGATCCCACAATGCGGGGTAGGCTGAAGCATGAAAACTACGAAGATTTTGCCACTGGCGGCAATGTAGACCTAGAATTGTTGCGCAACGACCCTGGTTACCAGTTTCGCCTTGCCGAAGGTGAGAAAGCCATTCGCAGGGCGGCAAATGCTGGAAGCGGAGCAAGAACGGGTGCCACATTTAAGGCATTGATGGGTCATGGTCAAGGGCTTGCCTCAGCCGAATATGACGCTGCGTATCAGCGGGCAATGCAACAATATCGCACCAATCGGGAAAATCGTTTTCGAGAGCAGGATGATGATTTTCGGTTACAGAACTTTGATCGACAGTCGCAGATGCGAGATCAGGACAATCGCTTTCTGACTGACACTTTCAACCGACAATCGGAAATGCGAGACCAGGACAATCAGTTTCGCACTGACACCTTCAATCGAGATTCCCAGATGCGGGATCAGGACAATCAATTTAGATCAGCCGAATTTGACCGCCAGACCGACATTAGGAATCAGGATACTCAGCTACAGGATTACCTGACCAACCGTGACACGGAGCAAATAAACGCTGACCGTGAGTTGCAGGACTTTGTCACCAACCGCCAGACCTTCCAAATGAACTCTGAGATGCAGCTACAGGATTATGTTACCAATCGTGACACATGGCAACAAAATCTTAATAATGTCAATCATCAAGTTGACAGGGCTTTCCAGCATGCTGGCTGGGCACAGTCGGTACTCAATGTCCAAAATGAGCAATTTCAACAACAAAGACAACAATTTTGGGGCAATATGGCGCAATGGTTTGTCGGAGTTGGTCAAGCCGCAGCAAAAGATATTGCTCAAAACAATATGGCTACAGGCACAATGAGGACGGCTAGTCGCACGGCAGCTGCGGAAGCGGCGGCCAATGCTGGTATTGGCAGTGCCAGTGCTCATGTTAACAAAGAAGGAGCCATTGCAGGCGTAGGCAGTCAGAACGCAAGCAATAATTTGCAAGTTATCAGCGGCTTGGTAGGCGCAGTTGGATCATTTATGGGGTGGTTTTGATATGCCAGTACCTTTCACAAGAGCAGCACCAGCCAATCCTGCAATGGCTTTTGGTCAACAAGGGCGTGTTGCCAACGATGTAGCTTCTGGTTTTCAGATTGGCAGTGCCATAGGTGGCGGGATTCGTCAGAAGAGAGATGAGCGCCGTCGACAGCGGGAAGTTGACCGTATTCTTTCCAAAATACAACTAGGCACTAGCGTTGACGATCTGCCAGATCCGAAATTGGTAAAAGCTTTAGGTCAGGTAGCAGGACCAGAGTTTGCAAACCAATGGCTTGAGGTAAGTACTCAGCTTAAAGGTATGGGAGATGCCAAGCGTGCTCAAGCACAAGAAGATTTGCGTAGTCAGAGTCAGTTTGAGATGAGCGTTTTCGAGTCACTTTTGAAGGTTCCAGAGGAAGAGAGGGCAAACTTTTACAGCGAAATGATGACTCGTTATGTTAAGAATCCAGACTCTCAAGAGATGGCTCTTAACTCAATGCAATCGTTTTTGGGCCCAGCAATGAAAGGAGATATGCCAGATTTCAGTGATGGAAAGTTAAATGCCTATTTAACTCAGCAACGCTACTTCTTGGATGGCATAAAAATCATGCAGGATACTCGTGATATGACTGCTAGGCAAAAGGAAATAGCAGAAGAGGCAGCACAGGCAAGAGCAACTATGGCTCAACAGCAAGGTTTTGAGTCCGATCAAGCTAGAGACCAAAGGGCTTTTGATGCAGATCAGGCTAACCAACAAAGGACTTTTGAGGGGGATCAGGCTAACCAACAAAGGACTTTTGAGGGGGATCAGGCTGCCTTAGAAAGGGAATCTGATGCTGATATGCAAAGAAGGCAAATAGCTGCTGAGGCGGCTAATTCAGCAGCTAACCGAAACGCAGAACTTACTGAATCAGAAAGGCAAAGAAATTTTGAATCAAGACAAAATCAAGCCGATAGAGAAAATGCTATTGAAATTGAGAAAATAAAAGCAGCAGCTAGAGGCGAGGCTTCAAATTTAAGTTCTGGAAACATTGTAGAGCAAGCTGAAATGCTTGCAAAAAAATACAATGGCTCGGTCATGGCTTTCTATACTTTGCTATCTGATAGAGAGATGATTCCAATGGCTGAGGGAAATAAAATTGTTGGTTATCAGGGACCAGATGGGAAAGCTTTAGATTTTGGTTCCTTTAATGTTAAAAACTATAGACAATTGTCGGCAGATGATCCATTGGCATCTGGCGGTTCTCCGACTACTACCCGCAGAACCGACATAAATTCATGGTTGAATAAATAACCACAAATGTATTCAATTCCCAACAAACTCATTGAAAGTGCTTACCATCATTATGGTCAAGAAACTGGACTTTCAATGGAAGAGTTTGCCAATCAAGTGGCAAACAAGCCAAAAAAAGAGTTGTATGGTCTTGCCGACATGCTATACAACGATTTTTACAGCAATTCAATGGATCGTGAAGATTTTGACAATAGAATTGGCTGGGCTGAATGGGAGGCCGAGCAACCTAATTGGGCGGAAATTGTTGGCAGTCGTGTTGCTGACAGAGCAACAAAGCTTGTTGGTGGCGGCGTAGAGGCAGTTGACAGCGTACTAGATGCTGCCGAATTTATTGGCTCTTTCAATCCGCAACTTTTAACTCAAGATAAGCAGGAAATCAAAGACCAAACCAGAGAAAGGCTTAATAGACCAAGCAAGCTTGATGAGGTTGCTACTTCCATCCGCCAGCACGAATTTAAGTATGAGAATGAGCGCGGGACATCTTGGGATCAGCTTGTTGAGTCTCCGTTCAAATCATTTGCCCCATTTGCCATCGAAGAAGGCATAGTGTCTTTGCCAGACATGCTGGCGGCACTGGCCAATCTTCCAGCTTATGCTATTGCCCGAACTGGTGAAATAGCTGGTGAGAGGGCGGATAATGACATAAGAGAAGACTCTACAGTTGGAGATTTTTTGGCTGCGTTACCATCCGCAGTTGCCAGTGCTGCTCTCGAAAAGATTGGTGCCAGCAAAGTGTTTGGCATCACTGATGATCTTGCAAAATCAAGCTTAAAGCCAGACGCAGACAAACTTGATGTTGCTCTTGATGTTGGAAAAAGAACCGCCAGTGCCATTGGCAGAAGAGCTGCGGCAGAAGGTCTAACAGAAGCAGCACAGGAACCTATTGAGCAAATTGGTGCCAGTCTAGGCACTGAACGCTGGAAAAACAAATCCAGCGAAGAAATATTTGCAGAACTTAATCAAGCCGCTGTTCAAGGCGGTGTTACTGGTGCTTTGGCTGGTGGCGGCATTGCATCAACTCAAGTGGCGGTTGAGGAATATCTAAATCAACGGCGTAATCAGGTTGATAAAAACAAAATAGATGAGGAAGAATCAGCCAGTCAGGCACAAAACCAAAACAACAATAATGTTTCAACAGAACCAGCCATGGAAGGAGATTTTATCTATGGCGGTCAAGGTGAAACCAGACCAGAAAGATTGCTTGGTTCGGGTCAAACAACGGGACAATCTGACTCAGTTCCGCCAAGTAGCGATGGGTTCGTAGTTACTCCAGAGGGAGAAACTATGACTAGAGGCGAGTTTGAAGAAAAGCAAAATGCCTGGAAGCGTCCACCTTCTTTTCTGGATACTGTAGAAGAAGACCAAAGAAATGTTTCATCAATACTGATGGAACAGTTAGCGCAAAAGGGAAAAATTGAAATTGTAGATCCTAAGAGTTTGCAGGATGGTCAAAGCGTTGTTATAGATTTTGGTTACGATAATCCAAGAAAAGTAACCGTAAGGAAAAGAAGCAATTCTGTTTTCGAGATAATAGACGAGACTGGCAGAACTCTTGCTCCAACAATTTCAACTAAACAGCAAGATAGTCAAAAAAACCCGATGCTTTATTCCAGCACCATCAAGGAGTATCAAGCCCAAGCCAAGTCAGAAGATAAAGAATTTAATGAAATGACTCCAGAAATGCGTGAAGAAGGCATGGAGATGGCTCGTTTGATTAAAAACTTTGCCAATAACAGAGACAGAGCAACTTTAGAAGCAATTAGAAAACTTAGAAACAGTAAAAATTTTAACAAGATGCCTGAGGAATCCAGAGATATTATTGATGGATTGTTAAGAGATGGGGACAAAATATTTGAAGATGAAATAAAGGCTGAAAAAGAAAAGAAAGAAAAAGAAGCCAAAGCAGCGCAAGAGGCAAAGGAAAAAGAAGCTCAGGAAGCTAAAGATGCTGAATTAGCCGCAGAAAGAGAAACTGTCAATATTGGTGAGGACATAGAGGTTGCTTGGGACAACAACCTTTACTTGTTTGTGGGAAGACACAAACCCAGCGGGAAAGTATTCTCTACTGGCAGAAAGCGTGACTCTGTGTTGAAAGCGGCTACTGATTTGGCTAATGATCCAGAAGCAATTGACAAGGTAGTTAAATCAACGCAAAAACCTGCACCAACATCAAAGCCTAAAGCAGAACCTAAAGCGGAGCCTAAACCAAAAACTGCTTCTGAAACATTTCAGGAAAATTATAGGCAGTTGCAGACCAATTTTTCAGCCAAACCGACCAAAGAAAATTTTGATGCGATAGACAAGCTTTCAGCAGACTTTGATTGGACTACTGTTACCGAAGATGAATTTAACAAAGTAAATGATTTTCTTGTAGCAAACAGACCTACATTTTATCCCCCAGACGATACAGTTGATGAGGGGGAAACTGAAGATCAAACACAAGTTGATACTTCTCCTCAAGGAATACTTCAAACCGCAAAAAATCTTAATTCTGTGATTGAAGATTTAGACAACACGGAAATTGGCAGTATTGAAAATGACGAAGCAGCAGAACAACTTGAAAGCTTTATCGGCTCTAAAGAGTTTTCTACTCTCCCAGACAACGTTCAAACTGAAATTAAGGCCTACTCAGAAACCGGATCTGGAAGCATAAGAAGTCTTTACAATTTGCTGGAGGGAAAAAGTCCCGAAGATCAACCTGTGGTGGACGATTCTGTCAGCAATGACAAGCCAATTCCTTCTCAGCAAACCAGATCTGAACAAAAAGCATCAAAAGAGCAGGCTGAAGCAATAAAGGCTGGGAAAATTGGCCCACGCCCGCCAACAATGAGCGGTCCAGGCAAAAAGGCAGTACTTCTTACACACGATGAGAAAAAGTGGAAAGGGAAGTTTGCCCTGGTTTCTGCAAATGACTTGCTGGCTTCAACAAACACTAGTGGTCAATTGACTCCAGATTACCCTGAAATGTTGCAACCAAGAAACAGGGCAGACAAGCAGTCTCTATTGCAGATGAGCAAAATTGCCAACAAGCCTAATCCTCTTAGGCTTGGCGACACCAATATGGCCTCTGAGGGTGCCCCTGTCGTGCGTTCAGACGGCGTTGTGTTGTCTGGAAATGGCAGAACAGCAGGTCTCAAAGAAGCCTATATCAAAGGCAACGCAGACAAGTACAAAAAATGGGTTCTGAAGCAAGCCAAGAAATTTGGAATTAATGCGAAAGACATTATCAAAGCAGGAGACATGCCCGTACTTGTAAGGGTTCTTGGCGATTACAGCATTCAAGAGCAATTGGCTTTTGCCAGAGATGCCAATGAATCTACCATTTTGAAAGAATCTGCGGGATCTCAGGCCAGCATAGATGCGGCTCGAATTGCTGATGCAAACATTATTCATTTGTATGCTCCCAGCCAAAAGGGAGAAATGAACACCGCATCAAACAGGATGTTTATTGGCAGAGCTTTGACAGCAATCAACAGAACGGATGCTGTTGGCAATGATGGACAAATCACACCAGAGGGGGAAAGAATACTTAATTCAGCCGTGTTCCATATGGCCTATGGGGATGATCGGCTTACCAAAATGCTGGCGGAAGAGACTAGGCCGCAAAATGCAAACATAATAAAGGCCTTGCGTATTGTTGCTGGAGATTTTGCCAAAGCCAGAGCGGAGTCACCTGACTTTGATGGAATTGACATTGCTGGCGCATTAACTGAAGGCATTGAAATTATTCAGCAAGCCGCATCTAGAAACCTTCAAGTTGAAGAGTTTCTGGCACAGGAAGACGCATTTTCTGAACAGCTTGGGTACACACCCGCTGGGAAGCTAATGGCTAATTTCATGTATGAAAATAGACTTAGTGCCAAAAAAATGATTGATGCTTTTGGCACGATGGGGAAACTTCTGAATGAGGCTTTGGCGGAAAAAAATCAGATTCAAATGCCTGGACTAGAACCAATTCAGCATACCGTAGAATCAATTATACAAGCAACGGCATTAAGAATACTTGAAACCAATGAGGCGGGTTCTGAATCTTTGAGCAGCGGGTTATCTGGCGCAGGAAGCATGTTTTCTGATGAAGATTTGCAAGATTCAGATACTGCAATGCAAGAGGCAGATGCTAGTGCTTTTGATTTATCTGCTAGCGGTTCTGTCCAGTCTACAGATCAGGCAGAAGACACATCTCCAAGACCCACTAAGCCCCTTTTTCAAAAAAAGCAAGTTACCACTAAAGACTTCTGGCAAGAACAAGCTAAATCCATATACAACAAATGGAACAATAGCAAGTCCGTTAAAGACTCAATAGAAAACATTATCAAAAATCTTGCGCCCTGGGCAAACATTAGGGAAATGTCAGAAGAGTTTGCCGAAATAGCTGATGGTGCTTTTGATATTATAGGTGGTCAGGCTTACATATTTTACAACCTCACCGCAAAAAACCCTACTCACTCTATGCACCATGAAATACTTCATGCATTGAGGGAAGCTCGTCTATTTACCAATGAAGAATGGTCAAAACTTTCTGAAATGGCTGTAAAGGAATGGATTGCAAAGCATAACATTGAAGATAGATACCCAGAACTCTTTGATGATAACGGAAAGCCAACCGAAGCGGCAATTGAGGAAGCCATTGCGGAAGAGTTTGCTGATTATGCAATTAAACATTTGCAAAAAAATAATGCAATTAAAAAGACTTTTGGGAAACTTTTCAATTTCAACACAGACATGATGAAGCTTCTGCGAGGCTTGGGTGCTGTTCCAGAAACCGATGCAATATTTGACAAGATACTTAGCGGAGAAGTGACAGCAAGGCATCCAAGCATGCAAACAAAGGATGTTCCTGTTAAAAACATTCCTAACCCACTAAAGATTAAATTAACTCACAATTTATCTACGCAATACCTTGAAAAACAAATTGATGAGGGGTTTGTTGCGCCTTCAATTAGCATTCAAATGCAAAATGATGCAAATTTCTTTGGACTTAATAAAGAAGATAAGCATAATGATATGTATGCAGCTGCAACTGTCGTTTTTAAGCCTACAGCGTTGAGTTGGGGTCAAGACCCTGTATTTCCAGGTGACGCGTACACGCCTATGCGTGGTGGTTCTTGGGATGCATTTTCCTATGATGAAGTAGCAAAAAGAGGATTACCTAACTTTCTAGGAGACCAAAGAAAAGTAGATTTAATTTCAATGGCTTCTGATGTTTACAATATGTCAATTTCTGATAACTCTATCAAGAAAAGCGAAGATGGTAATTTTTATTTCAACACAGTAAATGAAAAAAACAAAAAGACCAGAAGGAAGGTAACAGATAAAAATTTTAATGATGTAATAATTCAGGCTGCAAGAGATATGATTGGATTAAAATCTTACAATCATTTGTGGGAAGGTTTGGGCAGGGGTCAAATAAGAACTATTGAACAATCAAAACAAGTATTAGCAACCATCGCTAATTTCGGTGAAGAAAAGTCTAGAGTAAGAGGCGGTGTTTTTCTTGAAGCAAAACCTCTTAAAATCATACCAGCAACCGAAGTCTCTTATGTTGTCATAGGGGAAAAAGATTATTTAATGGATGATAACGACTATAAAAGGATGATTGACAAGCTTAAAAGAAAAGGAATTGATGTCGTTATGGCTAAAGATGTTGATAGTCTTGGTGCCGCCCAGTCAAGAGATGATGTCTTGTTTCAAAGAATGAGACAATCTTTCCTGCCAAAGCTTCGTGCCGTCCACAGCATTGCAGAGCATAAAATCATAAAATCCTTGCAGTACGAAGGACTTCCAGCTCCCAGCATTGCAATCACGCCTGAAAATGTTGCTCATCAATGGGGAGATGAAAAAATTGATCTTGTTTTCAAGGCTGGAACTGTAGTTCCCAGCAGAGATGATATTGCAACTGGAGATTCATGGTCGGTTACGCATCCAACCACTCAGCTTATGATGGCTGGAACAAATGCACAAAAGAAAGCTTTCATTGAAAATGTGATG
>JAPORB010000256.1 GCA_026710425.1 Gammaproteobacteria bacterium | reverse complement strand
TTTATGCGTGATTACGACGGCGCAATGATGCGCGCAACATACGAGCATTGGTTTCTCGGCCTTCATCGCCTGTCGGGATCCTAAACACACACAAGTGAATCACACGATCGCGGGCAACAAGAGCACCACCACTCAGGCCATTACCTTCAAGGCGAAGATCCTCGCCTTCACCTACCGCCGGAAATTGCTCGACACCGACTGACGCAGTTTGCTTAAGGAAATTTTCGGGTTCCGGATCAGGAGTCTCCCTTTCCTCCATCGGGCTATCAATGGCATCAAGAGCAAAACTTTCAACCAGCATTGGGAACATTCTCGCCAATGTGGCAGGGCTGTCAAACATGTCGAACCCCAGCGTCTCACCATTAATAGCAAATAAGGCACCAGCCTGACCGTCAACAGCCCTGAAAGCGCGCTTGTACTCATCCAGATTTACCCTGTGGGTCTGATACATTGCATCAGCGGCTTCAGTTAGCGATGGTGCCTCCAGGCGCTCAGATTTCTCGCGTATTTCACGCCAGACCTCGCCCTGATGGGATCGCCTCTCACCAGTGGTACGCATAGCTGCATTGATTTGAGTCGCCTTGTTGGCCCGACCGCGAGCAAAATGGGCACGCTTGGCACTTGAGAACTCCCTTGATTCGGAATGCCAGCGTCCGGCTTCGACACAGGAAACCGGAATAACAATGGACTCATTTGCCGGAGCCAGCACCGTCAAATTTAGAATGCGATTCTGTTTCGCACCAATCAATTCCTCACCATCAAGTAACAGCACAGGCTGGTCGCCATCATTGGTGAACTTTAGCTCTGGAACGCTACCGGAATCGGAAACCTCAGTGACTCGTGCAGACCCAGAAGAAATTGCCTCATCCAACAACCGGTAGTCCGGTTGAGCTGGCCCTTCAGCCAGCAAAGGGATCATCGTCAGATTTTGATGTTTCTGTGCTTCCCCAAAGGAAACTGTTGATAATCGCTCAGCTACTGTTGACATAAGAACCTCCCATATTTAGTAGTGAATGACGAGCATGAGCATTTTTGCTTGGTTAGTGGCTCACTAGATGAGACACTGAAAAAGTTTTTCAAAAATCATCCAAAGTGGTAACAGGTTATTTTCTTGCAAGGATTGACAGAGGATCAGCAACATTATTCGACACCTCGACTTCATCAGAGAGGCTTTTTTGCCATTTCACCCTAATGACCTGCAGTTTGGGATGAATTATCCCTGCCAGAATTTTCAGACAGGGTTAATTGAAGTGCCAGTTGGTGAAAAACCATCAAGGACTGATGATGGAAGCCTTAAGATGATAAGATAATTCGGTCAAGCGTAGCAGGAGGACAAACATATGACTGAATATGGAGACTGGAGTATGTCAGCAAGCATCTATAAGGGACCTGTTGAATTCCATTGAGCAACCTGAGGAGTTTTGCAGCTACGGTAGCTTGCTGGAACGAAGTGTCAGACCTTCCCTAGAACCAAAAACTGGAAAATCCCTGCAAAACTACCTGGCAAGTGCAAGCTTTGCACCAAACTCAAGGCATTTTGTGCAGACCCCGAGGCGCAAGTCCTGTGCATTACAACTGTGAAAAGATCTGCACAAATAAGTTCACTCGAAGATCGACAATGCTGGGCTGAATATTACTCATGTTACTAAGAAATGCCGCAAAATCTTTACCCTGGTCTGCACAAAAAACTGGGCAAGTTACCATCGGCGATTTTCTGAATATGCAAAAGACATCGCCCGCATGAATAACATGGTCCGATTGATGCCAGATACTGAAGCTGGCAATGATCGCCTCGATAATTTACAAACGGCTATTAACCCCAGCAAAGCATGACTTCTGGCGATTATTCGCAACTAAATTCAGTCAGTCGGTATAAGGTTCAATCGCTGTAGACTTGCTGTGCTGAGCGCAGACTGTCGAGCACTTTCTCCCGCAAATTGGCTGGTGAAAGTACCTCAATGTCAGGTCCATATCTCAATATGTCCATGATCAATTCCCTGTCATCGGAATACGGCACAGTCAGAATGTATTGACCGTCCTCGTCGAAATGGCCCTGTTGTGCTGAATGCCATTTTTCCTGCGAAACCCAGCGGGCGCGGCTCGCATGTACCCGCAAGACCGCCCTTTCAACTTTCCAGCCTGCAAAAATGCCATAACCTGCACCAAGTTCCGCTTCAAGCTTCGCCTCGTCTTCATCTCTAGCCTCGGCTGATTGCAGCTTTACTGCACGCAGTGCATCAACTCCAAAACTGCGCAGCCCCTTACGTAAATGACACCATGCGTCCAGATACCAGTTACCTCGATAATAGACCAGCCGTTGGGGAGAAACTTCCCGTTCCGTTATTTTATCAAGTTGACGGTGGTAATGTTCGAGTTGCAGGCGTCGCCTCTTCAGTAACCCTGTAGCAATGGTTTCAAAATGCGCCGACTCGACGGGACGCGCAGCCATATTGAGTACCCGAATACGCTGCGTCAGCTCTTCCCTGGAGTGATCACCGACATCAAGTAACATTCTGATCCGGGACCGCAACGGTTCAATATGTGGGCCAAGCAGACCAGGCTGCAGGTTGGACAGCAGATGCTCCATCGAAAGCAGGGCATGGATTTCCGAAGAGTTCAGCCATAACCCGGGTAATGAGTAACGCTCATCATCGGATTGCTCATAGCGATATCCGCGTAACCCGGGATCCCAAACAATCGGTGCGTTTAGCCGATCCCGCAAGTATTCAAGATCGCGCTTGATGGTGGCACGAGATACGCCCAGATCCTCCACCAGCAGAGCCAAAGGAGTAGCTCGCCTTTCATGCAGTAGCTGATCGATCTTGTAAAAGCGTTCAGTACGATCCAACTGCTACTCCTATTAAATCTAGTATCAGTGGTTTCTAACTA
>JAPORB010000203.1 GCA_026710425.1 Gammaproteobacteria bacterium | reverse complement strand
CTATCTGTTTGCGGGTGAACCGGCGACCAAAAAAGGTAGTCTGTTTGAGTTTTTCAATCTTCGGATCCATGGTTGACTCTCTGGGGGATTCAGCGATTCAACCATAGAGTAGGACCTATGATTAGCTATGTTAAGCTTTTTTTGAAAAATAATTTAGCTGGCTGAAAGTACCGTCAGACTTGGGGTTTCAGTGGGTCAGGAAAAAATCTCCCACCGTTCTGAAAAAGAAATGACATTACGCGGGAGGGGGGGGGGGTTATAGTCCCGGAAAATTTTGAAATATTTGCCCATATATTTATGTAGAACGAACATACCATATTTTGATTAAAATACAACCAATTCTATAAAATGAGGTTTGCCTCACCGTCTACTTCAAACTCCTGGCGTACTTCACACATCAAATTTTTAGCACTCGCTTTTTGCCTGTCATTACCACCAACACCGACCACATTGTCTAGCCCTTTCTCATCGAAATAATCGGGATTACATGGCAAAGTGTTCTAATCAGGGGTAATCTTATTCTCTGGATTTCTAACAATGAGTCAATTTCAAATTTACATTAGTTCTTCATAACCGAAGTCAAGTCAATCATTGGTGTAAAGAAAATGATTCTTATAGAATACTAAATTATTAGAGGCTTTCGATGCCTCTTGTAGAAACCACAAAGTTCAAAAATACCAAAACGTCAATGCTAGATACTCCCATAGATAAGCAATTATTTCTCTTTAATGATGTCAGCCAAAAGCTGTCAAAAATAGACGAGTGGCTTTTAGGTGAGCCAGACTCACTCTTTCAGCTTGCTCGTCACTGGTTTGAAGAGCTTAGGGGATGCGGGGAAGATGTTTATGAGATCATCCATGATGGTATGCCAACGGCTTGTGTGGACAATGCTGCTTTTGCCTATGTGAATGTATTCAAATCTCATGCGAATCTTGGGTTTTTCACTGGGGCCTTTCTGGCAGATCCAGCAGGATTATTGGAAGGTACAGGCAAACGCATGCGGCATGTAAAACTGCGACCCGGTGAGGCTATGGATAAAGCGGCACTGTCAAATATTGTGCAGAGTGCCTATTTTGATGTAAGGCAACGACTAGGTAAAGTTTAACGGTTACCCGTTGGGTTGCTGCGCGGTGGTTCCACAACCCCAATTCGGTTAAATTCACGCTCCCGGTTCAATTCTCTAGCGCGTTGCGATGCCACCTCTAGATCAATATCTAGGCCCGGATAACCGCGAGGTCTAGGCAAATCAATGTAACGTTGGGTCTGCCTCGCGATATCGCATATTCGCAAGCGATTTATCGTGGCTGACGCCCCGCTATCCCACTTAGCCATCACACCCGGAATCACCACGCAGCCATTCTCGTCCGGTTGTTCCAATGTACTTAAGGGATAATACCGGACGGTCGGTGCCCGGCCCAAGCTTAGGATCGAATCTACTATGGAAATCATTGCGCCTTGGGGTTCGGAGTTGTAGGTAATGCGTAGGCCATTGCTAGTACAAGCTTGCAGAAGGGCAATTAAGCTAAAACAGATGACCAGCATTGATGTTCTTCTCATAACTGAACCATCTTGCTAACTTATTGCCGGGAATTAAGAAACATGACTACTTGATCCGGAAAGTCACTGAACAATCCATCTGCATCAGCACTAAACAAGTGCAGTTCCAGGAGATTTTCAAAGGATCTGGCATAGTTTGGAACCTGCCCTGGATCAGACCGGTAGGTGTAGGGATGCACCTTAAGCTCCGCTGCATGGGCATTACGCACAAGATCAGTGACAATGATATTGCTTTGGGTTGAGGCTGGATCAATCACCAGGGTATGGTCAGGCCCTATCCCGTAGGCAATAGCGGCCAGATTTAACAATCCGTCTCTCTCGAAAATCCATGGATAGTCATCATGGTTGCGAAGAAGCTGAACCAATCTGAACTCGACACCCTCGGCGGGAAAAATCTCATCATGCAGGATTCTTAGTTCAGCAAAGTCGAATGTCTGCAGAAATACACTATCTTCAAGTGTTCTGTATCCATAATGTTTGAGTAGGCGTACCACAGCTGTACTGATGTCCTTACCTTCATTACGGTGAAAGGCGGGCTGCTTAATCTCCGGGTAGATACCCACATTTTTTCCTGTGGAGTGGTTTAATCCCTGAATGAGCTCTATTTCCTCGCTGAGGGTGGGCACGCTGAAGCGGGAGCTATCAAGGGGGAAGCGTTCGGGATAATACTGCTGTTTACCGCCGTTCTCCATAACCCGAAAACCTTCAGTGGCAGTGAGTTGACGAATTTCCGCCAGTGTGAAATCTATTGCGTAGTAGCGACCGTCCTCCCTGGAACGGTCCGGGAATACCACAGCCACATTAGTGGTTCGATCAAGGGTAATATCATGTAGCACGATGAGATGGTCATCGGCAGTCATCACCACGTCCTGCTCAATATAGTCAGCACCCATCGCATGAGCCATCGCCTTGGCCTCAAGGGTATGTTCGGGCAGATAGGCACTGGCACCACGGTGGGCAATAACTGTTTTCTGAGCCATAGTCTGAGTGGTAAGCACAAACAGTATAAGGGAGCTTAGCATTGGCAATTTGAACATTTTTATACACCGGTTTAATTAATGAAAGCTGATATTTTTTATATAAGCAATTACTCCATCTCAATAAACTAATATTTGATTTTGCAAGTAAGAGAAATGACTGACTCATAAGAGCATGGCAAGATAAATCTCCGCCTGCTAGTTAAATATCTATGAAACTTCCTCCCAATCATACATGATGAATCCGCTTAAGTGAGGATTCAGAGTTGGTTGTCAAATTCTCTAATGCCATGTGATAGATTCTGCTTGATGGTGCTCTTCAGCACAGCATTTGGCCTGCGATATCATCAATAATTGCCAGTGCCGAACACCACCGCTCATAAGTTATTGCCCGGTCTCCAATGCATTAAGATGCTACAGGGCAAACCGTATCGACTGGATGCAGGGTAGTATAATGCTTCAATTTTATTGAAACAAAAAGTTGCCTTGTTAGGAACCAAAGCGGTAACGGAGCTTAATGGCAACCTGATCCACAATTCGGTCATTCCATGACTGCTCAAGCAGATCCTGGAAGCTGAAAAAGCTGTTGCGGGGCAGGTTGGCACCGCGGGTATACACCACAAATAGGTCGGACAGGGGAGCGATTTCCCAGCGATAACGCAGCTGGAATGTCATGCGACTGATTATAAAATCATCAGGTTCGTCATCGGGATTAGGCACCGGGTGTAAATACTCCCGTTTGTTAGGATTCACTCGGTAGAACATATCCTCAAAGGCCTTGAGGCCTGTCCACTGTGTGGTCAGGCGCAACCGTTGGCGAGCATTGACGAAATAGTTGATTTCTAGTCGGGGCGACCAGGCATGAGACTCAAAGCTGGTGTATTCCCCCTCACCTCGGTGTACCAGCAAAGCTTCCCGGTCTTCGTAGCGCAGCTGCAGATCTAGCGAAAAACGGTCATTGGGCCTGAGAGTAATACCCCCGGTGCCTTCTACAACTGGTGGGCCGAGGTCCTCATGTCCTAGATTCATCCCTAGGTTCCAGGCGAAGGGCTCAGCCACATTAGATTCATAAGTGGCTTCAAATCCAAAACGGTCAGGCACCTTCCAGTCTCCACTCCCACGTCCAAGTCGGTCATCAGTCCGCTCAGGAAAGAACTGCAAACTCACTTCAAAATTGTCAAAATTGTTAAACTGATAGCCTCGACGTAAGAACATCCCGTTGCGCACAGGCTGCCCGTCAGTGTTGAACTGGTTGACCGAAATCACGCTGGTCCGGCGTTGCCGAACGCCGGGCAGGTCTGACTCAATCAGAAAGAAGTTGTAGTCCAGATTGGCTTGGTCGTTGCGGGTCAGAAACCCCATTTCGTTCATGTCAAATCTGTCGTCGAAATAGGTGGCGCGAAGCGTATGCTGCACACCACGCCGCGGTCTGTAGGTCAGGTCGCCAGTATATCCGTTGCCGCTCAGCCCGTGATTATTGCTGTGCAGAAATTGGCTATCCACGACCCAGCGGTTATCGGCTGAGAAATAATGTAAGTCCAACGCATTGACCGTAGCATCTTCCTCGGGATGATCCAGCAGGGTTCCCATCCAGCCAATCTGCCGACGACCACCACCGCTCGTATTTTCGTAAAGTAGCCGCCCCACCAGAAAGTCCCGACCGGTGGCCTGGATGCCGATTTCAGTGCCGTCTTCCAGACTACCCACAATCTTTGGATCATCTTCAGAGGCCAGTAGCGCACCATAGCGTAGGTTGCCGCTCTGGCCTGCCAGTTTGGCTGCTCCGAAAAGATCCGTGGGTCGCGACAGGTCGGTAGGTAACACATCTACACCTTCTGGTATGTCAAATTCCGCCGCACCACCAATGCGGCGGGTGTTGAGCAACAGAATGGGTCCACCCGGCGCCTGACCAAATTGTGTACGTGGCGAAGTGTTGTTGAAGATATCCTGTCCCTCCTGGAAGAAGACCCGACGTTCTGGAAAGAACTGCTCGAAGGCGGTAAGATTGACAATCACATCGTCTGCTTCCACGGTACCAAAGTCTGGATTAAGGGTCGCCGAAAGCAAGGTATTGGTGGTAGGACGCCAGTAGATGTCGGTGCCTGCTCGCGGTTCATTGTGATGGCGGATGCCGTCAAATACTGTGGAGATGAACGGGTAATAGGTCAGCTGACGGCGTGGCTCGATATCTCTCAGCTCGAATTTCATAAATGCAGATAAATATTCGTTGACGGTGCGTGGTAGCGGCGGGTTGGACCATGCCTCGCCGCCAATGGAACCTACTTGCCGCTCAAAATAAAATCCAATGCGACGCACACTATCCACCTGAGGTAGTGGCATCATGGACCATGGGATGTAATATTCTACGCTCCAACCATCATCAAGAGCCTGGGTACGAGCGTTCCAGGCACCATCCCACTGCATGTTCATTTGCCTTTCCGGGAGCAGTGAGGCATCGGTCATGGAATCACCCAGATTGATGCGCAGAAAAAAGCCATATAGCCCTTCTCCGGAAGCATCCACCCCAACCACGAAGCCATCACGACTAAGTCGGGTATCCCGGGGAGTCATAAGTGCCACTAGGGTTTCTGCGGGCTGGTGGTTCTTAACACCGATATGGATGCCTTGTTCCGTGTAGAAGACTCGAATGTCTGTTCGATACGGAGTTTCAGCCAGAGTATCTGGATTAATCACCCGCATGCCGTCAAAGGCAGGGATGCGCTGCCAAACTGGCTCGTCCAGGAAGCCGTCAAGCTGAATGTTGGCCTCATCTGTCTCAATATGGGTAAGTTGCGGAACCCGGGGCTGTCCCAAGGCAAGAGAGCAGATAAAGAAGGCAATTCCCAGCAACAGGAAGCGATTGGCAGCTTCGGGCATAGTTTCTCTCTGCATGGCTTTTGATATTCAGGTAGATTTCAGCCGACACTAGGTTTGTTGCCACTCCGCTAGGCTGGCGGGCAACCCCAATCGGTCATTATACGAAGTAGCTGCTGGACATGCAGGGTAGCAACAAATAATTGCATTTATTGCGAAATGCACTTCCAAATGCCTATTCCGGAAAACCCCAACCGCCAATTTGCAGGGTTTCGCCATAATTGCTCAGCATTTTGCCATCACGAATCCCTTCTCGATCATTATTTTCAGGTGTAATACTGTCCTCAACATACCATATGGAGGTATTGCACCATGCTGCGAAAGACTCAACACGCCGTATTCGTTGAGGAGGAAGATTACAACTGGGCTACGCCCAGAATAGTCAGATATAAACGCCTGCTAATCATGATGCTGCTGTTTATGGTGGCAGGACTGCTGGTCGGACTAGTAACTTAACGATGGCAAAGACAGGATTGAAGTGGGGCCAGTGCCAAGGACATTGGTTTATCCATACTGCTGAAGCTCAGATAGAAAGCACAAGTAGCATCTTAAATACGACAACTACCGGGCCTCGAGCGTAACCTGAACTGAAAACCGTTGCCCGTTGCGCAGTATGTCCAGAGTCACCAGCTGTTCGGGGGCCGATGCACGAATCAGGTTTGAATAGGCTTGTAGGTCATCAATGGCTTCCCCGTTATAGCTGAGCAAAACATCATTAGCAAGCAGACCGGCCTCTGCGGCAGCACCGCTTGGGGCCACAGCGGCAATACGTATTCCTTCACCGTTGTAGGCAAAGTCCGGCACAGTGCCCAAGCTGGCCTTGCGAGCCGTGGTTTGGCCGCTGATCTGGATCTGCTGTTGGGCGTTGGTCAGATTGACCCGTAATGGATCGATCCTGTCCCCAAGGAACAGCAAAGCCTCTTCGGTCCATAGAGCAACATCGGACATCCCTTCCAAATCAAGCTTGTCTGCCGTGTCTGAAGGTTGATGGTAGTCGAGGTGTGCACCGCTGAAGACATGGATGGCCGGAATGCCGGCATTGAGAAAGCTGACATGATCGCCACTGGCAATGGTCTCGGCAGGGAACTTTGAGGGCACGCCTATGGTATAGCCAATTCCCTGGGCCATGAATGGCCACTCATAGGCACTGTCGGAAGCAAATACCTCCAGCGTCTTGCCTTCTAATCGCCCGACCGCATCAAGATTGATCATAGCAAACAGGTTAGCGGTCTCGAAGATCCCTGGTGGATTGCGCACAAAATACTTTGAACCCAGCAGTCCGGCTTCTTCTCCGCTGAAGGCAACGAACAGTATTGGTCGCTGCGGGCTGAAGGCTTGGGCCAGCTTGCCCGCCACCTCAATCAACACGGCAACCCCGGAAGCGTTGTCGTCAGCCCCGGCAAAAATCTGTCCGCTTTGCGGATCCACTCCCAGATGGTCGTAATGAGCCCCCAGCACTACTGGTGCTGAATCCAACATTGGATTGCTCCCTGAAATCATACCTACTACATTAGTGAGCTCCACAGGTTCCGCTATTCCATTCTCACTGCGATGGGTCCAATGCTGAAGAAAGCTGCCATCCAGTGCTTGCAGTCCCGCAGCCTTAAACTGCTCAGCAATATAATCAGCTGCCTGCACAAGTCCTTCACTGCCTAAACCTCTGCCCTGCATCTCAGGAGCTGTGAGTACCTTGGTATGACGGGCCAACTGTGTTGGCAAATATTTTGGGGGAAGTTCAGCGATGGCAGGGGGAATCGGTAGACTGTCCCAGGCTACACTGCCCTCTAGATTCGGCTTGACCCATTGCAGTGGTGTGTTGTTGCTCTCCCATTCACCCCGAAACTCAATGGTTGGTTCGACTCCGGTAAAGCTAAGGTAGGAATAGCGACCGTAATGGGGCAGTTTTTCAATGATCCCGGGTAATGCTTCCATGTTGTCAATCTGCAACCAGCCTATAGCTATCTCTGGATTCTCTGGATGACGACCCAGAATCAATGTGCTGCGTTCAACAAACTCTATCTCCTCCCCTGCTATCTTCAGGCCTTTATCTGTCATCCTTACACCATAAATTTCGGCGGCCTCTACAACAGTTTGTGCCCAGGGGTTGTCCCTGCCCAGTATCCAGGCTGGTCTGTCAACTGGCAGCCTGTCGAGATCCTCGGCCATCAGGAAATCGGCATCGATAGCGTTGCCAAAATTGCTGGCCAGTTCAAGCCACCGTTCTCGGTCTGTTTCGGGAAGTATGAAATTGATATCGCTGGCCCCAAACAACTCCCCAACACTGGGAGGCGTCTCTTCCCGGTCAAGGGTACGAAACACGTCAAAGTAGGGATCCACTTGCACTCCCTGCAGTCGATCGTAATCCGTTGCGAAAAATCCTTCTGTTTTCTGCGAAAGATTGATGTCGAACAGCTGAGGTTCTGATTCCCCCTCGTAATAAAGAGCAACGGGAACTTTTAAGCTATAGGGACCGGCAAACTGGGTTTGGGCGAACAGCAGCCGTGCCCGGTTTCCGTTGACCCCATCGACCTCGACTGATAACTCGGGAGCACCAGTGCGCTGCACCCATTGCCTAAAGAAACCGGAGAGATCACGCTCGCTAATCTCGCTGAATAATTGCTCAATGTTTTCCCATGAGGTGCGCCGGAAACGGTACTCGGCATACAACTGTCGCAGTCCTTGCAGAAACATTTCATCCCCCAGTTCCAAGCGCAACATATGCCATAGCATCAGGGTCTTGCCGTAACCTACCGACTGGGTAGCCGCCGAATTGCGTGCCGTGAACTGGGACAAAGGAAAGTCTGTGTCCTCGGCCACATAGTTCCTGTAGCGGATCAACATCTGCTTGCGATATTCATGCCCAAGTCCCTCCATCTCGCGAAACAGATGATCGGCAAGGTAGGTAGTTATTCCTTCGCTCCAGTTGCCGGTGGAGTAATCGGGGTAGACACCATTACCCCACCAGTTGTGCAGAATCTCATGCGGGTAAGAAGACTCAAGAATGAAAGGTAGCCGAATTACCTGCTGTCCGAGTAGGGTAAAGGATGGCATGCCATACCCTGTTTCCTGAAAATTTTCGACTAGGGCGAACTTGGCAAAGGGGTAATCACCAAAAAGCGTTTCATACAGTTGGAGGTAACGGGCTGTGGCATCCATATAGCGAGTGGCCAGATTGGGATCGGGTGTGCGAAGGTAGGCTTCGATTGCTGTATCTCCGGTCTGGTCTGAATACACTGTGAAGTCAGCTGCAACTAGATAGATCTCTTCCATAGGCTGACTCTCGCGCCAGCTCCAAGTGTCCGGGGTGGACATATTGTTGAGACGCTCACCTTGTGAAACGGCAGTCCAACCTTGAATACTTTCAGAGAACCTGACATCCATCTTAAAGCTGACGAACTCGTCATCCAGCACTGGAATCCAGACCGAGGCAGCACTCAGAAACACACCTGTTTTGTCGATGATGCCCGAGGTGGCGGCAAAGCTACGGGCATACTCCCCTCCCAGATTGCGAGACTGATCGTTAATTTGGCCCTGATAGGAGAGATAAAGCGGTTGATCGTCAGCAGGCAGGGTTACCCGGTAGTGTCTGCTCTGGGCCACTGCGGCCACGGTGCTGCTACTAATTCCACTGATCGAGTCAGCAGGTATCTCCTCCACTGTCGGTGAGCTGGCAGTAATTTCCAGATTCTGATTGAGGCGGAACTCAATCTGCTGTCCACTCAGGGCCTCAGGGAATATGAGAAAGTCTGCGATATCAATGAAATGGTTATGCGGATCGAGCATTACCGTGAGCTGGTGGTCGATCAGCAGCGGCTCGGTCCGACCAGCTGCCATAGACGTTGGCTGTTCAGATGATGCAGGCAGAAAGGAGAGGGTTTCGGTCGCGGTAGGATCAGACGATGGTATCTGCGCCAGGGCGGGCACTGGGACCAGCGTCATTAAAGTAAATAGTACCAGTATAGGAGTTCTCATCAGCGTGGTCAGCCTTGCTTGCATTGCCAGATCTATCTAAGTGTTGAAGTTATTCAAATATTCCGAATATTCCAATATCGACTCATGATTTCAAATGACACTGCGATTGTGCAAAAATCATTGATAATGTCGTTAATACTCCTCCACCAAATGGTAGCTGCTGGGCGAAAATTTTATGTCCTTAAGTGTACATCTGGTGATAAGCTGACAGTTACAGGTCAGTGGTGGCAAACATTGCGGTCCGGTTCGTATAACTGTGGCAAGAAAAATCATTTCTGGCAGAAAATGCTGCATCCAGTAAACTTCTCAGCTCTCAAAACATCAAAACTTTTAGGCTCCCAATCAACCTTACTGTGTAAAGTCAAAATTAGATTGCTGGGGAAAAACACCAAACAATCCACCAGTATGAATAAATACCACATCCCTGGCACCTGCCAAGGCACCATCATCCCTTTTTGCCAGCTCGGATAACAGCCCATAAAATGCCTTGCCGGTGTAAACCGGGTCAAGGAACAGCCCTTCAGTGCGGGCCAATTCAGTAATCAGTTCAAACACCACAGGCCGGGCAATGCCATAACCGGGACCCACATAGCCCTCGACAGTGGTGACCGATAGTTCACCCACATCCACATTCATTTTGTAACGCTGATTCCAGCGAGTGACATCATCTCGAATTTTTCTGTCGAAATAGGTTGCATTATCGCAGACGTTGAATGCTACCACTTTACTTGGCAAATCAAATAACTCAGTACCAACGATAAGACCCCCCTGAGTACCTCCTGAGCCGGTGGCGCACACAATATAGTCAGGTTGCAGATTGTGCTGTCTAAAATCTTCCCTTAGTTCATAACATGCCGCAATGTAGCCCCACAGCCCGATTTCGTCACTGGCTCCGATAGGAACAAAAAGGGCTTTTTCACCCCGGCTAGCGTAAGCCTCGACCAACCGTTGACCCAGGTCGGTGTGGGTTGACCATTGCTCCTGCGGCAGGTAATCAATGAGGGCTCCGGCCAGATAATCCATCAGTAGGTTGCCTTCCATAATGGTCGGTTTTTCACCTCGCAGGATTAAATGTGCCCGATAACCCAACCGGGCTGCCATTACAGCTGTGGCTCGGCAGTGATTGGACTGAATACCGCCACAAGTGATGATTGTTCTGCAGCCATGGGCTTCGGCCTCGGCAAAAATAAACTCCAGTTTTCTGATTTTGTTGCCGGAGATTTCAGTCCCGGTCATTTCGTCATGTTTTACCCAAACGCGGGTATCAGAGTTGATTAATTCAAAGCGTGTTAGGCGAGTGAGTGGCGTTGGCAATGAGGCCAGCTTCAGCCTGTTGGGAAAAGTCACAGCAGTCATGGTCATCGCTCACCCTAAGGTGTCGCAGTCTAAAATTCGGGGAAGCGGGTGGCAGGCGATTTTGGCATAGCCTGGACATAAGTCAAAAAATTTGACTGAACGTTCAAAATCATCAACAGCTTACTATCAGTGTAATACCCTAAGTCAGGGATTATCCTTGTTAATGCCCCTGTTGGCCTCATAGGCGAGGGTCGGCTCGGACTGTCGTTTTTCACCTGATGTCATAGACTCCGTGTCGAGCGGATTAAGTGCTTCACTGTACAGAAACAAGTCGGTCAGCAAGGCCCGCACATGAATGGAGGCATTGAGGTTATCTACCATTTCCGAGCCAATACTTTCCTGGGCCAGCACAAAATCCAAAGCTGCACCACTCTTGCGACAATCCTCAATGATGATCTGCTCAAAAGTATCCGGGTTTGCCGAGAGGCAGGATGCGATAGCTTTCGCTGCGTCTGACATACCCTGTAGGGTGGGGCGGGCATGCGGTCCCGGCCCGGTTTCAGCCTGCGCCGGTCTTCCCTGGGCCGCATAGGCCAGTAAAAAATCGTAACCAGCTTCAATTGTTTCAATGCTTTTGGCCAGATCCATCATCATGTTTTACCTCATTATCTCCACCCAGAGTGTCCAAATGGGCAGGCACTGGATCCCAGGTTCTAGCTGAGAACGCTTTTTCGTTCTGTTCCAAACAGGGGTAATTGTAACGTTATTTGAGTAAACTGGCGCAAATAACTGTAACCTGATTCAGTTTCCTGGCGCAGATTTTGATTCTTAAAAGAACGAACAGATTGTCGTTACTCTGTTGGTCAGAGGGAAATTGCGTCAGCAACGTAAGGGGCTTCCTTGCCATTACTTGATGACGAGGGTTTAAGGCTTCAAGAAGGGTGAACTGTGACTGAAAATACCGATATGTTTTCCTAACCGACTTGGCTCACCCATCCTTTTCGGCAGGTTTCAGGACTTCCGCAACCCGTACCAGTAGATAGAAAAGCTGACCAGAGACCAACAATAATCCGCAAGCGGTTTAGTCGGCCTCCGTTGGTGTCCACTTCGTCGGATCATGGTTGGCTGCCAGCTCATCTTCGGACATCCAGCCCGAAATCATGGAACGAGTGTAGTAAATTTTTTCCGGACGTAGTGCGAAGTAGATATGGGTCGAGGCCAAAGCTACAAGGGCCAGGGTCGACAAACCATGCAGTAGAAACAGTAGACCTAACTGATCCTCAGGCATGCTGTTGGTGCGTTCCCAGAACGGCGTATCAATCTGCAGAAACATCAACAGACCTGTTGCTATCACAGCTAGCACCACTACAGTCGCAGCCCAATGCATGCCTTTCTGCTCAAAATAATACTTGCCTGGCTTGCGGGAGCTATCGAAGGGTTCCGAAAAATCTTTTGGCATCAGTAGCATGGACTTGAAATCCTGCCAGAATAGGGAACGCACGATATGTGCAACCACCAAGAAGGTCAGAACCAGCCCGGAAATCCAGTGCATGTCCAGCCAGTCGATACGCAATTCCAGAATGGGGGCAATACCGGTAAAGATTAGCAGCAGGATGCTGGCGGCCATCAGCCAGTGAAAGATACGATCAATGCCCTCGTGGCGAACCACCCTGCGACCTTCTGCAGTGGGCCGATCCAGATTCTTTCTGGCCAGGGCCGCCATGATAATGGCATGGGCGGCCAGCAGCACCAGCACTGCTACCGACACTACCCAAAGTAAATCCCATGAGACACCGAGGATGACTTCTTCACCCCACACATCACGCTTATAGCGGACAATCTCTTCCATCAAATTCCTCTCCTGTCGGCTGATGATTCCGAGTCACCTGGTCAACTGAGATCGACCGTCGGACTCTCCTACCGTTGTCCAGCGGTCCTGACTTTTCTGTTCTGTCTGATTTATTAGCCCCGAACTGCCCGCTTGACCAGATTGGCCATCAGTGGCACCTTAAAGTGGTTATAGTTCAGAGGTTCCGCTCCTGCTACGGCAAGCTGCCCCGCCTGTTCAGCAAGTGCCTCACTACGAGATTGACCGCGCAGGGCATTTTCAACTGTCTGCAATCGGCGAGGTGTGCATTCCACGGCACCACAGGCCAGCCGCACATCCTCTATGCTGTCGCCCGCCATCTTCATGGCAGCGGCAACATTAACCAGCGCAAAATCCCAGACATTGCGGTCGGCTACCTTCTCAAAATAGAACTCCGCATTGGCCCAAGTCGCTGGCAGTCTAACAGCGGTCAGGATTTCACCAGCGTTGAGCGCAGTCATGTGAGTAATGTCCCGAGCCGGGCCGATGAAATAGTCCTCGGCCGACATGGTACGTTGTCCGCTAGCGGAAGCAATAACCATGGTAGCGTCCAATGCCACCAAAGCTGGTGCGGTGTCGGAAGGACTCACGGCCACGCAACGGCTGGCACCAAATAGTGCATGCTCACGATTGAGCCCCTGTGGTGAATCGGCATAGCAGATATTGCCCCCGGCCCGATAGCAGTCCAGACCGCGGCGGTAGTACCAGCAGCGGGCATCCTGATTCAGGTTGCCGCCCAAAGTACCCACATTTCGGATCTGTGGGCTTGCGACAAGGCTGGCGGCCTTGGCAAGCACCTCATAGTGCTCAGTCAATATTGGGTCTCGAGCGATCTCGGTCAAGGTGGTCAGTGCGCCGATCTCGACCCCGTCTGTGGTTTCCCGTATACCTTTCCAGGCATCAACACGGGTCAGTTCAATCATTGCCTGGGGATTCTTGTTGCGATCCTTGAGCCAGCCGAAAGTATCCTGACCGCCAGCCAGCAACCAGCCGTCTCGGCCCAGATTATCGGCCAGAGCCAGGGCGTTGTCTTCATCAGTGGGCTGATAAAGTTCAATATCGGGCATTACGTCATGTGATGTGGCAACCATATCAACCTCGGAAGTTATTCTGAGCCAGCGGTACGGCGTTTTCCTGAGTACCGGCCAGATGGTTAATGATCATGTCAGTGGTAATTGGTGCTGCACCAAAGATGTGTCCGTCCAAGGCATCAGAGATGGCCGCTGTTAGTGCCGCCGACACTGACCCCATAGAAGGCTCACCGATGCCGCGGGCACCTACTGGATTCTCCGGATCAGGCAGGTCCACCCAGCCGGTATCGATCTTCACCGGAGTATCCAGGTAGGTGGGCACTTTGCTCTGCCAGTAGCCGGTAGAGGCCGGGATGCCGTTCTGCGGGTCATACAGATGGCGCTCCAGGGCGGACAGCCCGATACCCCAGACCGCACCTCCCACCAGTTGGTTCTTCATGCCTTGGGGATGCACGATGGTGCCTGACTCACCAATGCTGATCAGATCCAGAATTTCGAACTTGCCGGTTTCGGTATCCAGTTCAATTTCGCAACAGGTCACGGTAAAACCCGGCGGATTCCCTTCATGCGCTGGATCATGATAGACCCCCATGAATGCTGTGCCGGCCAAGCGGGATACCGAGATCTGAGTCCACTCCGCAAGCTCTGCCGGGAGTTCAGACTCTCCTGTGTACTTGCCGCCAAGTTCCATGGCTCGTTGTGCCACTTCACCGTAGCTGTAGCCGATTGATTCATCATCAATGCGATGCACACGTTCGCCTGAGACATCGTACTCATCCAGAGTGCCACCGAGATCAGCTGCGGCAATTTCCTTCATTTTTGCCAACAGATCCTGGGCAGCACCCCACATGGTACGGGTGTTGGTAAAAATGGAGTTGCTGCCATCCTGCGGAGAGGTAATGGGGAGATGCAGATCGGTACGCCCAGTGAGGATGTCGCAACTTTCCCAAGGCATTTTCAGTGCTTCTGCCGCCGCACGTGATACGGAGGCATAGGAATAGGTGCCCAGATTACCCACGCCGCAATGGATTTTCAGACGTCCATCCGGTCCCATCATGACAATGCCGTCCTGACCGGAGCGACCGGCACTATGGTAGCCCTGACCGATACCCAGACCAGTTACTTTGCTGCCATTGCGCTGACGGCGGCGGGATTGACGACCTTCCCAGTCAAAGGCTTCTGCAGCCTGATCCAGAGCCTGTGGCATGTAGGCACTGGTGAAGGGAGTGCGTTGTGGTCCACCCACATCTCCGCTCATAGCAGAGTTCACTTTGCGAATTTCCAGTCGTGACAGCCCCAGTTCATCAGCCGCCGCGTCCATAATGGGTGAGATGATGGGCGCAATCTGGTTCTGTCCCGGGCCCCGTTGTGCACCACGATGGGCGGTGTTGGAGCCGATGAATGTACCACGATAGCGAACGGCATCAGCCTGATAAAGCACTGATATACAGTCAGCGGCTGAGTAGGCATCAGCACCACCACCCTTGCCACCATTGTCGGATACAATGTACAGGTCACAACCAGCCATGACACCATCCGGCTTAAAACCAACCTTGATCCAGCCTTGGAATCCCTGACGGGCACCACCGATGGTAAATTCTTCCTCGCGGGTAATGCGCATCATTACTGGTCGATTGATTTTTTGTGAGAATTTGGCCGGAATCGCAACACTGGGTACAGAGTTCGCTCGGGATCGTTGCCCGAAACCGCCACCTGTAGCGGCGTTGATAAAGACCAGATCTTCCTTTGGGATGCCGATAATGCCGGCGATTCCATCTGCAAAAGCCGTCAGGCTTTGCGAAGTGGCGTGCAGATACAGCTTGCCATCTTCCCAGTAGGCCATGGCACTGCGGGGTTCCATCGAATGATGGGGATAACCAGCAGTCGTAAAGGTCCCTTCGTAGATATAGCTCGATTCAGCGAAAGCCGCCTCCAGATCTCCGTAGGCTACAGTTTGCTGGGGCTCGGCGGTTGGCTCGTTGCCGGCCCGAAAGGTGGCCACTTGGTCCGCCGACCATTTTTCGGTAGCAAATCCCTGGCGAAACACGAAGCTGTTCTGGCCGCCCGGGTAGCCATTGGGGCCGCCCTCAACCAGGCTGTCGAGCGGGTCCACCACGAACGGCAATCGTTCAAAAGTGACCTCAATCATCGAGATGGCGGTTTCAGCAGTTTTTTCATCTACTGCGGCGACTGCCAGAATGGGTTCACCTACCAGTGTTGGTTCGGAAGTAAGAATTTTCAGTCCGGTCCCTTGTGGCTCCCCGTCAGGATATACATCGTCAACGGTGAGGATACCGTAGACACCATCCATAGCCAGTGCTGCCGAGGCATCAATGTTCACTACGCGGGCGTGAGGAATTGGGCTGGTGAGCAGGCGGGCATATACCATGCCTTCGCGGGAATAATCCTCGGCGTATTTGATGCGGCCAGTGACCTTGCCGTGTACATCAGGCGGCACAAAATCTTTACCAATATGCATATAAGCCATGTTTATGCTCCTAAACCAGTTCAACGGCACGCATTACGCCGTTGAGGTATGAATCATATGAACCGCAACGGCAGATATTACCGGACAGGGCCTGCCTTGCTTCCTCACGGGTGGGAGTCGGGTTTTCTCTGAGCAAACCCACCGCCGCCATCACCTGTCCCGGGGTGCAATAACCGCACTGTGGAGAAAGTTCTTCCACAAAAGCCTGCTGTACCGGGTGCAACTCGCCACTGGCGGACTCCAGACCTTCCACGGTTTCGATTCGTCCATTTTTCATGGAATGTGTCAGCACCGAGCAGGCATAGGTTGGAATATCATCAACCAGTACCGTGCAGGCACCGCATTCGCCGCGGTTGCAACCAAGCTTGGTGCCGGTAAGACCCAGTCGGTAGCGCAGGGTGGAAGCCAGGGTTTCCTGGGGGGCTACATCAACACTGCGCATCAAGCCATTGACGTTAATTCTTATCAGACGCTCCACCGCACCAGCTGGCCGATCCTGGCCATTGGCCGCATACCAAAGGCCGGTAGTGGTAGCCGCAGCACCTGAGGCGATTACACCTTTGATGAAGCGTCGTCGGGTTAAATTGGGATTCACGGGTTTTGCCTCCGTAAAATGAGTTGATCAGGGGGTCGGTATGTGGTTTTGCGAAATTTATTATTTATGGAACTTGTTATTCAGTAGCCTTGTGGGTTTGCAGGGAACTTGCTTAGGGCTCTCAGGTAATCGACTTCTTAGTTAAATTATTGTTGCTTCATCTCGCGTTGTCGGAATGGAATATGAATATATAGGTCAAACTTAATCGCTGCTTCTCATTTTTTGAATTATTAATGATTTCAGCAAAATTGCAATAGTCAGGCAATACATAAGTTTGTAGCTAAATAAATCTAAATGAGAATTATTTGCAAATAGATCAGTGTCTTGCAATCATCATTTAGTCAAGGTTAAATCACATAACAGACATAAGCAAGCATTCCATGCAGTATTTTTGGTGATTGCTAAATGTTCTTATTTAGAGTGGTATCTATAGGTGTCTTCCGAGCCATTACGCAGCTGTTAATGCCTTCCGATCACCTCCCAGCCATCTAAAGAGCCTAAACAGTGAAAATGGCGTGGGCATGTCCATAGCTGCAAGATCTGTCGTCGGTTGCGAAAGGCGGCTGAATCTGACAGTTCGGTCATGGAAACTGGCAGTTCATTATGTCAGCCTGTTCGGCGGGTTTGTAGTAAGAATGGATTGGGGCTGTTATAGGCTACCCGTACCTGACCGTTGACATTATTAGCTCAATTTTTGCGATACACTGTGTACCTTGCTGGTCAATGATTTGCTGCAATGGCAGTCTAGGCCCAGACCTTGGGACAGCAGCTGCCGTGAGTTATGCTTTCCGCTTGCTTCTGACTAAACTGCTGGGTAGTAAATGTACACGCTAAACTAGGAATGCAGTAACTTTTGAGAGTTAGGCAGAGCAGATTTATGACAAATCCTTGTCACTCTCTGCAAAAGTGCTGCAAGATATTTTCAATAAAAACACATGGTTAAATCAGTCAGAATGTTTGCGGTAGCGAGCAGGTGCCTTGACTTATGCTCTATGACTGGTATGTTGGTCAACCCGCCTTGATGCTGCCATACCAGTTATCAGGTGGGTTGCAGCATACTGCACTGTGTGGCTTGGGGTTAATTTAGCTACACTGCATGATCATTCGAGTGGTCATGCCCTGACTTCGGCAAGTGATGGTCATCGGGCAAACTGACAACTTAGGCAAGGCCTGAATTAAGCAGGATCTGCATATATCTAACTGCTGTCTGCCAGATTCCAGTCAGACCAGCTAGTGAGAACATTTCAGTAAGGCAGTATCAGAACATCAAAACAACAACCAATAAACTCACGCCAGGAGAAACCCTGTATCAATGAGTGACCTGCAGTATCCCCTAAAGTCGGGCTTTCCAGAAAAGACCGGCCTGTATGATCCACGCTATGAAAAAGACTCGTGTGGTGTTGGTTTTGTCGCCAATATCAAGGGTATTCCAAGTCATCAGATCATGCTGGACGCACATCATTTGAATTCCCGCATGGATCATCGCGGGGGCTGCGGCTTTGAAGCCAATACTGGCGATGGTGCCGGTATCCTAATGGCTCAGCCCCACAGCTTTTTTGTCAAGGTGGCCAAAGCAGAGTTCGAGGTTGAGCTGCCTGCCGCTGACAGCTATGCCGTGGGCAATATCTTTCTGCCCCAAATCCGGGAAGAAAGAGACTACTGCAAACTTGTCATAAACAGGATTATAGCCGAGGAAGGCCAGACACTCATTGGCTGGAGAGAAGTGCCCGTTGACCCGGTGAATGCCAACGTGGGTCCCGCGGCCCTGATGGCCCAGCCTTTTATTGAGCAGCTTTTCATCGCTGCAGCAGATGGTCTGGATGAGGATGCTTTCGAACGTTGCTTATATGTTATCCGCAAACACTTTACGCATCAGCTAAGGCAGGATAAAGATCTGATCGAAGCGAAACAGGTGTATGCATGTAGCCTGTCAACTAAAGTAATAGTCTACAAAGGTATGCTTACCCCCGGTCAGCTGTTTCCCTTCTATCCCGATCTGACCAACCCAGATTTTGCCACTCACTTGGCTATGGTGCACTCACGCTTCAGCACCAATACCTTTCCCTCTTGGGATCGCGCCCAGCCCAATCGTTTCATGAGCCATAACGGCGAGATCAATACCTTGCGAGGCAATGTCAATGCCATGTTCGCCCGTCAGGGTAAGGCGTCTACCGACATGTTTGGCGATAGCCTGGAATCAATCTTCCCGGTGATTGATGATGACTGTTCCGACTCCGGCAGCTTTGATGCTGTACTGGAGTTTCTATTACTCTCCGGTCGATCCCTGGCTGAAGCCACCATGATGATGATCCCGGAAGCCTGGCAAGCAGATCACAAAATGGCTCCGCAGAAAAAAGACTTTTACGAGTACCATTCGGCATTGATGGAACCTTGGGATGGACCGGCTTCGATCGTGTTTTCCGATGGCCGCTACATTGGCGCCGTGCTGGACCGCAATGGTCTACGTCCTAGCCGCTACTATATTACCCAAGATGATAAATGCATCATGGCTTCCGAAGTCGGGGTGTTGCCTGTGGATCCTGCCGAGGTTCGGCACAAGGGCCGTCTGCGACCGGGCCGGATGTTTTTAATCGATTTTGACCAGGGATGCCTGATTCCAGATGAGGAAGTGAAGAGCATTATTTGCACCAAACGTCCCTACGGGCAGTGGCTGGCAGAAGAAAAGCTTACGCTGGAGGCTCTTGCCAAAGGTATCAGCGGCCAGCCGCTCCTGGCTGAAGATACATTGCAGCGTATGCAAGCCTTTGGCTACACCACCGAGACCATACAGTTCATGTTGATTCCCTTGGTCAGGGAAGCTCGCGATCCGCTTGGCTCCATGGGTAACGATTCGGCACTGGCCTGTCTCTCGGACAAGCCGCGCATGATCTACGACTATTTCAAACAGTTGTTTGCCCAGGTCACTAATCCGCCGATTGATTCCATTCGCGAGGAAGTGGTGATGTCCTTGCGTTGTTTCATCGGGCCGGAAGGCAATCTACTACAGACTACGCCGGAACAGGTAAGACGATTAAGTTTGGAACATCCTATTATCTCCAACGCCGAGCTGGCTGCCATCAAACAACTTGACTACCGGGGGTTGCGCTCAACGCTAATTGATACCTGTTTTGATGCCGTAGCTGAAAACGGTTTTATGGAGGCCATTGGGCGCATTTGCAATGAGGCACAGCAAGCCATTGAGGATGGCTTTTCATTTATTGTGCTGTCCGATCGAGGAATTTCGTCTTCCCGCATTCCGCTCAGTGCTTTGGTCGCCTGCGGTGCAGTGCATCACCATCTGGTTAGGCATGAATTGCGCACACAGATCGGTATTGTGTTAGAAACTGGCGAGGCGAGGGAGGTTCATCACCACTGCCTGCTAACCGGATACGGGGCTGATGCCATCAATCCCTACCTGGCATTTGAGGCACTGTGGCAGGCCAATATTGAAGGATTACTTGGCCACCGCTATGCTATTGAGCAGGATTTGATTAATGCCTACAAAAAAGGCGTGGGTAAGGGCATGCTCAAGGTGATGGCCAAGATGGGCATCTCCACCCTGCATTCCTACAAGGGTGCCCAGATATTTGAGGCGGTGGGTCTGGCCGATGATATCATTGAGACCTGCTTTGCTGGCACCGCCAGCCGGGTCCAGGGGATTAATTTTTCCACCCTGATCGAAGAATCCCGACGCCGCCATGCGCTTGGTTTTCCGACCAGGGGCAACGAGTGGCTTCCGGTGTTGGACAATCCCGGTGATTTCCACTGGCGCACTGGCGGCGATCAGCATATGTGGAATCCCGATACCATTTTTAATCTGCAGTTGGCCGCACGCAGCAACAGCCATGATGCCTATGCCACATTTGCCAGCAAGGCAAATGAGGAAGCGACCCGCCGTTGCACCCTGCGTGGTCTGATGCAACTGCGGCTCCCGGACAGCGGTGGCATCCCTCTGGAAGAAGTAGAGCCTGCCAGCGTGATTGTGAAACGTTTTGCCACGGGTGCCATGAGTTTTGGTTCGATCTCGCAGGAAAGTCATGAATCACTGGCCGTAGCCATGAATCGGCTTGGTGCCAAATCCAACACTGGCGAGGGCGGTGAGGACCCGGCGCGCTTTCAACCGCTAGACAATGGAGATTCCAAACGTTCGGCAATCAAGCAGGTGGCCTCCGGTAGGTTTGGTGTCACAGCCTGGTATCTCACCAATGCGGACGAGTTACAAATCAAGATTGCTCAGGGGGCCAAGCCTGGTGAGGGCGGGGAATTGCCGGGAGGCAAGGTAGACGAGCAGATCGCCCGCATTCGGCACTCCACTCCCGGAGTGGGACTGATCAGCCCTCCACCCCATCACGACATTTACTCCATTGAGGACATCGCCCAGCTGATCCATGACCTGAAAAATGCCAATCGCGAGGCACGAATTTCAGTCAAGCTGGTTTCCGAGATTGGCGTAGGAACCATTGCGGCGGGAGTCACCAAGGCTAAAACCGATCATCTCGTTATCGCCGGTCATGATGGCGGTACCGGTGCCTCCCCGCTTACCTCCATCAAACATGCGGGCCTACCTTGGGAGCTGGGGGTTGCCGAAACTCATCAGACACTGGTGATGAACAACTTGCGTTCTCGGGTGGTTCTTCAAACTGACGGTCAGCTCAAGACTGGTCGTGATGTGGCCATTGCGGCAATGCTCGGGGCGGAAGAGTTCGGTTTTTCCACTGCACCTTTGATCACTCTGGGCTGCATCATGATGCGCAAGTGCCACCTGAACACCTGCCCTGTAGGTATTGCAACCCAGGACCCGGAGCTACGCAAAAAGTTTAAGGGCAAGCCGGAGTATGTAGTGAACTACCTGTTCATGGTGGCAGAAGAACTGCGAAAGATCATGGCAGTGCTAGGCATCCGCACGGTCAATGAGTTAATTGGTCGAGTTGATTTGCTGGATACCCATCAGGCTATTGATCACTGGAAAGCCAGTGGCCTGGATTTGAGCCGGATTCTGGAACCGGCCCAGGTCATTTTTGAAAACACAGGATTCTTTTGCACACAGACCCAGGATCATGGCCTGAACAAGGCTCTGGATAACGAACTTATTCGTCTGGCCCGACCTGCACTGGAACATGGCCGAAAGGTCAGCATTGAGCACGAAATCATTAACACCAACCGAGTGGTCGGGACCATGCTCTCCAATGAAGTGTGCAAACATTATGGTGCCGAGATGCTGCCGGATGACACCATCAACATAAAATTGCATGGCTCGGCGGGGCAGAGTCTTGGTGCCTGGTTGGCCAGGGGCATTACTCTTACCGTTGAGGGAGATGCCAATGACTATCTCGGCAAAGGCCTCTCTGGTGGCCGAATCATTCTGTATCCGCCACGCCAGAGTCCCTTCAAGGCGGAGGAAAACGTCATTGCTGGCAACGTCATTCTCTATGGTGCCACCAGTGGCGAGGTTTATATTCGTGGTATTGCTGCCGAACGCTTTTGTGTTCGCAACAGTGGTGCCAGTGCAGTGGTGGAAGGCGTGGGTGATCATGGATGTGAGTACATGACCGGGGGTAGAGTGGTGATTCTTGGTAAGACTGGCCGCAATTTTGGAGCCGGAATGAGTGGCGGGATTGCTTATATTTGGGATCCGGAAGGTGAATTTCCGGGCCAGTGCAATGCGGAGATGAGTGAGCTTGAATCAGTCACGGCTGTTGCTGATATTCTGGAGCTCAAGGCACTGGTAAAAAATCACCTTGACTATACGAATTCGCCCGTGGCCGTAAAAGTGCTGGATAACTGGGAACTTAGCCTGTCCCATTTCGTCAAGGTCATGCCCGCTGACTACAGACGAGTGCTTGAACAGCGTGCGGCTGCCGCCTGACTCATTGACCGAAACATCAGGGCTCGAACGCAAGCATGGGCAAGCCAACTGGTTTCAAGGAATTTGACAGGAGAGCAGAACCCTATCGTGATGCCAGGGTGCGACTGCTGGATTTCAATGAAATCTACACCGATCATCGGGAGGCTCAGCTGCAAACCCAAGGTGCCCGCTGCATGGACTGCGGGGTTCCTTTCTGTCAATCCGATGACGGCTGTCCAGTATACAATCTGATTCCAGAATGGAATGACCTGGTGTACAACAACCGCTGGCAGGAAGCACTGGAGCGGTTGCACAAGACCAATAATTTTCCAGAATTCACCGGTCGGGTGTGTCCGGCTCCATGTGAGGGTGCCTGTGTGCTTGGAATTCACGAGCCGCCAGTCACCATCAAGAATATTGAATGTGCCATTGCCGATCGCGGCTTTGATGAGGGCTGGGTGGTTGCCAAACCTCCTAGCAGTCGCACAGGCAAAACCATCGCCATCGTTGGCTCCGGGCCGACCGGATTGGCTGCTGCGGCCCAGCTCAACCAGATGGGTCACCAGGTTACGGTCTATGAACGGGATGATCGTATCGGTGGCCTGCTTATGTATGGCATTCCCAATATGAAACTGGACAAGGCTGTTGTTGACCGGAGAGTCAAAATATTGGCGGAAGAGGGAGTCCAGTTTGTGGTGAATGCCGATGTTGGAGGCAGTGGCGATCTTGCGATCGACATACTGAAACTCGAGGCAGATCATGATGCATTGCTGCTAGCTACTGGTGCCACCAGACCGCGGGATCTGCCGATCGAAAATCGGGAGAGCAACGGAATCCATTTCGCCATGGATTTCCTGTTCAGCAACACCAAAAGCCTGCTGGATTCCAATCTGGAAGACGGAAACTATCTGTCGGCCCAAGACAAGCATGTCATTGTAATTGGTGGCGGTGATACCGGAACCGATTGCATCGGCACTTCACTGCGCCATGGATGCAAGTCTTTGGTCAATTTTGAAATCATGCCCAAACCGCCAGTAGACCGTAGTGAAAACAACCCCTGGCCCACCTGGCCGGTTATTTTTCGGGTTGACTACGGGCACGAGGAAGCGGCGGCCCGCAACGGCAGAGATCCACGCGTCTACTCGATATCCGGTAAGAGTTTTGTTTGTGATGAAGCGGGCCAGTTGCGAGGGATCAACACAGTGGAAGTTGACCGGGATTTCAGAGAAGTGCCTGATACCATTCGGTTCTGGGAAGCTGATCTGATATTGTTGTCCATGGGATTTCTTGGCCCGGAGCATTATGTTTCTGAACCGCTTGGTTTGGAACTTGACCAACGCTCCAACTTCAAGGCACAATACAAGGATTTTCACACTTCGCGCCCCGGAGTGTTTGCTGCTGGGGATTGTCGGAGTGGCCAATCATTGGTGGTGCGTGCGATCGACGAAGGCCGTCAGGTGGCAGAGCAGATTGACCAGTTTCTAATGATTTGATTCCTTACAGGGCCTTTCTTGGGGCGGCAAAACATTAACTAAACTGTAACTTCTCAATAACCCGTGGCAATGGCCAATATTGGTACTAGCCTTGATTAAC
>JAPORB010000090.1 GCA_026710425.1 Gammaproteobacteria bacterium | reverse complement strand
TATGTGTTGGGCATTGTTTATTATCGGCATGAAGGCTCAACAGACTCTAAGGCAGCGATCCCTGTTTGAGCGCACCCTAGTGCAGGTGAACCAAGGAATGAGTATTCTTCCGGAGGATGCGCGCCACTATGCCCGACCGGTGCAGTCCCTTTCTGCTAAGGAACAGGACTTTCTTTTGCCGCGTGCCTTGCTGGCCGGACTGCACCGATTTCAAAGTACTCGCAGTATCCAGGACACCGCCGCAACCATCAAGGATGTATGCGAAACCGAGGCAGATCGTATGGAGACCGAACTGTCGTTGGTACGCTATATTGCCTGGGCGATTCCATCCATCGGGTTTCTCGGCACGGTACGTGGCATCGGTACAGCACTGGGCCAAGCTTACCAGGCGGTGAGCGGTGATATCGTTGGAGTCACCGTTAGCTTGGGGGTGGCTTTCAACTCAACCTTTGTGGCACTGGTGGTCAGTATCTTTTTGATGTTCCTGTTACATCAGTTGCAGCAGTTGCAGGATCGGCTAGTACTTGATGCCCACAACTATTGCGATACCAGGTTGATCTTGTACCTGCAGGTCCCGGAAACTGAGTCCGAGATTGCTGTGGCATCCCAGGGCTAGTTGTATGAGTTTGAAGGTTATTGAGCTTAACGACAGGGCTATTGGGGTCGGTGACGACTCCGGTGAGCGGTTGCTCAGTCCAGGATTTGCGCTGGTCGATGCTGAGCAACTGATGCTGGGTGAGCAGGCGGAAAAACAGGCGCGACTGCGACCGACCGACAGTTTTAACAAGTTCTGGCATGAACTCAACTTGGAGCAGATAAAGAACAGCCATAGTATCAGACATCATGCGGATATTGCCTATGCTCATCTGCAACATCTGGCGGCGGAAGCCGGACTGAATGGCGATGTTATAATCGCTGTGCCAGGCAGTTTCAGTCGCCAGCAGCTATCAATTCTGCTTGGGCTGATTCGGCATTGCCCATTTCAGCTGGTCGGCATGGTGGATTCAGCCCTGATGGCTACTGCTGCCTTTGCGATGAAAGAGCGGGCCGACGGCTTTCTTTATGCCGACTTGCAATTACATCAGACAGTGATTACCCAAGTCGACCTGGAAGGTTCTCGGCTACAAGCTGGTGCCGCGGTGCAGATTCCCGGGGTTGGCAGTCAGCACTTCATAGATCAGTTGATGCAGATATCCACTGGCATGTTTATCCAGCAATGCCGATTTAACCCTTGCCACAATGCCGAGTCGGAGCAGCAGCTTTATAATCAGTTGCCTGGTTGGTTGGCGCAGGCGCAGCGGGACAGCAATTTGCTGATGGAACTTGCTACTGGCGACATGGTGCACACAGCGAGGATGCCCATGGACAGTTTGAAAAGCAGCTTGGGTGTCCACTTTACTAAGATCAAGGATCAGATCGCCGCCATGTCTGGCTCGAATGATACGCGGCTGGTGCTAAACCCGGCCTTGGCCGAACTGCCCGGATTCAAGGAAGGGCTTGTAGACGCTGAGTACAGTGTTATCAAGGCAGATACTATTAACTCCGCCTGCTATCAACATAGTGATCTGATTATCGGCGACCCGCAGGGCATCAGTGTAGTTAAATCCTTGCCTATAATGACAAACTCAGATACGAGGATCCACTCCCCGGTCGCAAAGGACAACCCCAATGGAGCTGAAACGGGCACACCGAGCAACATAGCAAACCCAACCCATGTGTTGCTGGGCCATAAAGCCCTGCCGGTGAACAGATTGAGTCTGCAAAACAGGAAGGCTACTAATGGTGATGCCGATATTGCTGGTACTCTGGTTCTCTCCGTCGACAACCAACCCGAACAACTGGGTATGATCTGTGGTCGTGATGACGGCATCTACATTGATACCGGAGGCTTAGACTATTGGCTAAATGGTGAAGCGGTTACCGGTCAGCACAAGTTGGCCGCTGGTGATCGCATCCAGTTTGAGGGCAGTTTTGAAGTGCTGACTATGATACAGGTGCCGCATGTCCAGTGAGCATCGGGCCCTGCGGCGTCAACTCAACCCGATCAGTCTGTCATTCCTGGATGTGATGTTTTGCGGGTTTGGTGCTGTTATCCTGATTTTCCTGATCCTTGATCACACCAGTACTCAAGCCGAAGTGGTGGTTAATCCGGAACAGGCTACTGAAATCAAATTGCTGCAGGAGGAAGTGGAAGAGGGTCAGTTGGGGCTGGTAAGATTGCGCAACACCCTGTCTGACCTGGACTTCGACGTGGTGGAGGCCGAAGGGCTGGCACGACAGATTCAGGAGACGATTGACAGCTTTCTACAGGAACTGGCTGCTATGGAAAACAGCAGTCTGGCTACCAAGGAAGACGTAGCCAAGCTGCGCGCCGATGTGCGGCAGCTGGAAGAGGAACTGAGGCGGCTCCAGGCCAGTGCTCTGGAGCGGGAAGGTGCCAGCGTTCGGCAGTTCATCGGTGATGGCCAGCGGCAGTATCTGAGCGGCCTGTATCTGGGCGGACAACGCATCATGATCGTTGTGGATGCCTCTGCCAGCATGCTGGATGACACCCTGGTCAATATCATCCGCACCAGCCTGAGGGACAAGATCTATCGACAGGAGGCACCCAAATGGCAGCGGGTTGTCAAGACCGTCGACTGGATAACTACCCAGCTGCCCATCGTGAGCCGCTACCAAATATACACCTTCAACGAGGAAGTACGAGCCGCCCTGCCCGGCAGTGAGGGTACCTGGCTGGAAGTAGCGGATCGTGATCAGCTTGATGAGGTAGTGCAACAGGTCATAGCTACAGCCCCCGAGGGTGGCACCAATCTTGAACGATTGTTTCGTGAGGTTGCCAATATGACACCGCCACCAGACAATATTTTTCTGATCACAGATGGGTTGCCTACCATTGACGACCGTGGTGCCCGCAGGCGTCTGATCACGCCCAGAGATCGGCTTGAGCTGTATGAGGATGCGCTGGGGGAACTGTTACAGAGGGTGCCGGTCAATACAATATTGATGCCGCTGGAAGGGGATCCCAGTGCTGCTGCTGCCTTCTGGGAACTGGCGCAATATACCAAGGGGGCCATGATCTCCCCGTCGCAGGACTGGCCAGGTGGTGAGTCGGCAGTAGAGGTCGCAGAGCCGGGACAACCCAGGGAAGATTCGTCAGTGGCGCGGGTGGAAAGTACAGAAGAGATTTCGGAGGACCTTGGTGTCTCCTTTCCCACTAATATTTAGGCTGCTATGCAACAGCCAAGGCAGACCTGATATTTTTCGGCTGGGCTAAACTGGCCCAGCAGAGCCCAGGTTTGGAGATGAGAAACTCCACACCTAGGACAGCAGAAACAGAACCGTAGTGAATCGAGATGACCCAGTGAGAAGCATAGCGGGATCATGAGCAAGAAAAACCGCAGACAAACTGACTCCTTTACAGTGTCCTTCCTTGACGTGGCTTCCTGTGGTTTTGGTGCCATGATCATTCTGCTAATGATCACCAAGTCCTCAGCACCGGTACCGATTGATCCGTCTGAGGTTGTGCCGGAAGCTACAGTGAGTGAGTTGCAGGAGGAGCTCTTTACCATCCGTGGCGAAACTCGAATACTCAACAGCGAACTCAACGCCAAGCAGGAGCAGTTGTCTGCCATTGATCAGCTTATTGCACGCTTGCGGCGCGATCTCAGCGACGTTGAAGGCCGTTTCAATGCCTCGAATCAGCTCTCTGAGGAAGACACCGATGAGGTCGGCCGACTAACCATCGCCCGCCAGACCCTGACCGAAGAAATGCAACGCCTACTGGCCAACAACACAACACCGGAAAATAATGCTATTGGCGGGGTCCCGGTTGACAGCGAATACATCATATTCATCATTGACACCTCCGGTAGCATGTACAATACCCCAGGTAACTGGGACAAGATGCTGGAAGTAATAGACAATACGCTGGATGTCTATCCGGAGGTCAAGGGCATTCAGGTGATGAACGATATGGGTGACTTCATGTTCAACTCCTACCGTAACCAATGGATTCCGGATACTCCGAGTCGGCGCAACCAGATCATTTCCACGCTGCGAACTTGGCAACCCTACAGCAACAGCAGCCCTGTGGAAGGCGTAACAAAGGCGGTCGACACCTTTTATTCTCCGGACAAGAAAATTAGTATCTACGTTCTAGGGGATGATTTTCAGCCGGGTGGCTCCATCCAGAATGTGCTACGAACCATAGATCGTATTAACGTGGAAGATGCTAACGGCAATCGCCTGGTGCGCATCCATGGAATAGGTTTTCCGACGATATTTACTGGACCACCGCGCTTTCGCCAGAGTGTTTATCGCTATACTAATCTGATGCGTGAATTGACACAGCGCAATGGTGGTACCTTTGTCGGGCTCAATGGCTTCCAATGATTTGGCAATGAGCCAGAAGGTAGCCTGTGGCGTAATACATATTGAGGGATTTTGCGTTATCTTTGGGCAGAGCAGGATTGGTCTATTCTGGCGGGATTAGGCAAGCGCTAGCAGGTTGCCGAACCTATATCAAGGGAAAAGCCTAGGTTTAAACTTCAGATCAGCCAGCCTAACATTAGGCAGAAGCGCAACAGAATCGCTTCATTTGCAGCAAAGTTAGGGCAAAAACTTAACGGGCAGAAGCACAGCTCCATCACGACCGGGTTTCACAAATGCACAACAGAGCCACAACATTCAGGTTATCTATGCCAGACGTTACCGTATCTAATGACCCGTCTCGCAAATCCTTTGACCTGCATTTGGCAAGCCGAGTATTGTTGTTGGTGTTTGTATGCTTGCTGATGAATTGCGGTGTCAATAACGTGGTCATCGACGGCAGTTTCCCTACCCCCAATATTAGCAAGTTACCACTCAGTGTGGCTGTGTACTACGATGCGGCACTCAGGGATTTCGCCTACATGGAATATTCCGAAACCGGCACGGAAGAGTTCAATATCCAGAGCGGTCAGTCCCACCTGAGGCTTTTCAATGCTGTCTTGCCCGCCATGTTTGAACAGGTGGTGGAATTGAATGAAATGGAAGAAGCAAAAACACGACAGGTGGATGCCGTCTTCATGCCGCTGATTGAGGAATTTCAACTGGCCCTGCCAAGCAAAACCAAGCTGGGTGTCTATGAGGTTTGGATCAAATACAATATGCGCCTGGTGACCCCGGAAGGAGACTATATCGCTGACTGGGTACTGACTTCCTACGGCAAAACGCCCACCGACACATTTTTATCGGCCGAGGCCGGGATCAACGAAGCCGCCGTGGTGGCACTGCGGGACTTGGCCTCCAGTTTTTCTCTGACGTTTTCACAGGTGCCGGAAGTGCGGGACTGGCTAGCCAGTCTTTAGAGTGGCTAACAGACCCCCCAATACCTCACGATGGTCCATTCAAGTCAAGAGTCGCCTATGAACATTAATCTTTACTTCAGCGGTATCAAACTGGCGGCTGTTTCGTTGCTGGCAATGCTTGTGGCCTGTACCAGTACCACGGTCGATGAGTTTCGACAGGGAGAAACCGGTATTGAGAGCGATGAATCAGTGGTGGTTCTGGGGCGCCGCCAAGCCAGTGATTACGAAACGCGGGCCGATTTCGTCCAATGCGTTGGCGATCGCATGAGCCGCGGTGAAAATGCGATCAATGTGATTCCGGAGCAAGAGTTCATTGATGCCATGTTTCCCTGGTTTGAACCGCGCACGGCACCCTTGCGCACCCGTGACCTGGAACAGCTCATGGCTGAGGATGTGGTCGCACGAAAAATGAGCGAGTTTGGCATTCGCTATATCGTCTGGGTTGATGGCTTCAAGGAAACCACTGACCGGCAGGGGACCATATCCTGCACCATCGGGCCCGGAGGCGGCGGATGCTTCGGCTTTGGCACTTGGGAAGATGATGCCAACTTTGATGCTCGAGTCTGGGATGTCAGTTCCCTGACCAATGTGGGAACAATTAACACCGATGCGACCGGCCAGTCTTATCTTCCTGCGCTAGTGGTCCCCATACCACTGATAGCCAGGGTTGAAGCGAATGCCTGCAACCGGCTGGCCACCCAACTCAAGCAGTTTGTGATCGGTAGCTAACCACACCTGTGGCCTGCTAGTGCCCACAATTGATATCCAATCTCATGCCAACGCCAAGACAGAAAAAATCTCACGGTGAGGATGCATTCACCCAAGCAGGACTGCGCCATGCTAGCCTCAGACTTGCTGTCTTATGGTTGATTCTGCATCTGCTGGCCTCTTGTGCGGTCAACCCGGCAACGGGCAGTGCCAATCTGGTGCTAATGAGCGAAAACCGGGAGAGGGATGTTGGTCTTGAGGAACACGAAAAGGTTATTGAAAGCCAGCCAGTGCTGAAAGATCAGGCTCTTAATGCCTACATTACCAAGGTCGGTAATCGTATCGCTGCCGCCAGCCACCGACCTGATCTTGATTATACATTCACCATTATTGACAGCCCTGCAATCAATGCCATGGCTCTGCCTGGCGGCTATGTTTATGTGAACCGCGGACTGCTCAATTTCATGAATTCCGAGGCAGAGCTTGCTGCGGTAATCGCCCATGAGGTAGGACACATCACGGCACGCCATGCGGTGCAACAGCAGGCCCGCGGCGCATTGGCCAGGACCGCTGCCACGGTGGGCGGTATAGTCACGGCAGTGGCAACCGGCAGTGGCTATGCTGGTTCGCAGATCAGCCAAGTGGCTTCTATTTGGGCACAATCCGGTCTCAGTGGTTATGGCCGGGAAATGGAGCTTCAGGCAGACAGCCTAGGTGCCGAGTATCTGCTGAACGCCGGTTATGACCCCTCGGCAGTTATAGATGTTGTTACGGTGCTGAAAAACCAGGAAGATTTTAATCGGCTGACTACCGGGAGCGGTGGAAGCTATCATGGTCTTTTCGCCACTCATCCGCGTAATGATACCCGCTTGCAACGGGCCATTGCTTCGGTGGGTAGTCTGCAGGATTCTCAGGCCACCCTGATTGACGACACTGAATTTCGTCAGCACATGGATGGTTTGGTAGTAGGCGAAAGTGCTACCTCCCGGCAGCAGGATGAACGCAATCGATACTATGAGACTGCATTAGGGTATACCTTGGTATTTCCAGATGACTGGAAAATCAGCAGTTCATTCACTAGAGTGCAAGGAGAATCCGAGGGTACGGGAAGTTTGCAGATTGAAGCGAGAAGACTGAATAATAATCCAGATCCACGAGTATATATCCGTGATGTTCTGGGTATTGATGCGCTGCAAAAATCAGAAGCACTTTCCCAGTATCGTCTGTCTGGGCATACTGGCCTTCATGTGTCGCCGCAATCCGGCAAAACCGAACGCGTGGCTGTAATCTACCTCGGCCCGCGGGCGTTTATTTTTCGTGGCGAGATTGCTGACAACACTAATACTGAGGCAGTCGATGAATTGCTGCTGGAATCAATACGTAGCTTTCGGGCTATTCAGCGAGGTGAGACACTGCTGGGCAAGGAAATGAAGATTCGTTATGTTCAGGCCAGCGAGCATTTTGACTTTGCCGTGGTGGCCAGGCAGAGCAAGATCGCCAACCACCCCGAGGAAACCCTGCGCTTGCTGAATGGATATTATCCCAGCGGGCAACCCGAAGCGGGAGCATGGATAAAGCTGGTTGAGTGATCGAACAGCTATCCGCCAGTGAGGGTACGTTTATCATCAGCAGCTGAGCTGTGTGTTAGCAGCTGTAGCTGTCCAGTGCTGTTCTCTCAACTGACCCAGCTGCCGAGCAAGTGGACCGCAGCCTCTCTGTCGGCAACAACGATCAGTTGTACTGCTAGCCCATATTCTGCCACCGATTCCTGAATCATGGTTTTTTGACTGAGCCTTGTAATTGTGAGTGCTGACGCTTTCAGGGAGAAACTGCTTGTCATCGGGCCCGCCTGGGTTGGAGACATGGTCATGGCGCAGTCCCTGTTTATGGTGCTGACAGAGCAGTATCCGCACTGCTCAATCACAGTCATGGCTCCAAGCTGGACCCGACCGCTGTTGGACCGAATGCCGCAAGTCACGGCCAGTCTTGATGCCGAACTGTCCAGTGGTGAATTGGCCTTGGGCAGGCGTCGGCAACTGGGTCGGGCACTGCGAACTGAAGGTTTTACTCGGGCTTTCGTCCTGCCAAATTCCTTCAAATCGGCGTTGATTCCCTTTCACGCAGGAATTCCGATACGCACCGGCTGGCGTGGTGAATGGCGACAGCCTCTGTTGAATGATTGCCGTAAACTTGATAAGTCCGCCTTGCCCAGAATGGTCGACCGTTTTGTGGCCTTGGCCTATCCCTACAAAGACAGGCTGCCAGTACAGGTCCCCAGTCCACAACTTGAAGTGGAGGCTGGGCAGGTGGCAAGAGTTCTGCAGCAATTCAACCTGCCAGCGAATGAACGGGTGATCGGGATTTGCCCTGGGGCCGAGTTTGGCGAATCAAAACAATGGCCAGCCAGATATTTTGCCGAACTTGTTAATCAACTGGCAGAAGAGGGTTGGCACTTCTGGTTTCTTGGCTCGGCAAAAGACCAGCTGATCACCGAATCAATTCTGGCAGATGTCGAGCCTGACCATTTGCCTCTATGCCAAAATCTGACTGGTGCCACGTCCCTGGATCAGGTCGTTGATCTGTTATCCTGTGTCAGATCGGTGGTTTCCAATGATTCTGGATTGCTGCATGTGGCTGCCGCCATGGGCAAGGCTGTCACAGGTTTGTATGGGTCAACCACGCCAGACTTTACGCCGCCCTTGACCGATAGGTCAAGAACGCTAGCCATCGATATCGAATGCAGGCCCTGCTTCAAACGTCAGTGTCCCTATGGGCACCTGCGTTGTCTGACCCGGTTGAAGCCAGAACTGGCCATAACCGCTACCCGTGAACTGGTCTCCGGTTCATATTGACAGGAATGAGCCACGTTGCGTGTTTTGATTGTTAAAGTATCTTCTCTGGGTGACATCATCCATACGTTGCCTGCTGTTACTGATGCCCATCGTGCCCGTCGCAACCTTGTATTTGACTGGGTTGTGGAAGAGAACTTTGTCGAAGTACCAGCTTGGCATCCCGCTGTGGACAGAGTTATACCTGTTGCGCTTCGTCGCTGGCGCAAAGACTTGCTTGGGACTTGGCGTGGGGGAGAGTTTCAACGCTTCAGAAAGACATTACAGAGCGTTGACTATGATCTGGTGATTGATGCGCAGGGACTGATAAAAAGTGGTGTTATCAGTCGCCTCGCCCAAGGCCTCACCATCGGCCTGAACAACCTGACTGTGCGTGAGCCTTTGGCCACAATGTTCTACAACAAGGTCTACTCGGTCCCATGGACTGATCATGCTGTCGACAGGGTACGACAGCTGTTTGCGCGTGCCCTGCAGCACCGCTATAACAAGAGTGAAGTGGACTATGGGCTGGACAATGCTCAATTTCAGGACAAGTCACGTCCCGAGGTTGGTAGGTCTGTGCTGTTCCTGCATGGTACGACCTGGGCCACCAAACATTGGCCACAAAATTACTGGAGGCAGCTGGCCCGACTTGCAACGGACAGCGACTATGAAGTGCTGATTCCCTGGGGTGATGAAGGGGAGAAGCAGCGGGCGCAGTTAATCGCTGCGGATAACCCAGGCGTTCGTATGTTGGACCGACTTTCCCTATCCGGTCTGGCCGTAGAAATCAATGCATCGACAGGAGTGATTGGAGTGGATACTGGATTGGGGCATCTGGCGACTGCCCTGTCAAAACCCACTTTGTCGCTGTATGGCCCAACTGACCCCGATCGCTCCGGCACCTTTGGTGAAAATCAGCTGCACATGAGCTCCACCTTGGCTTGTGCACCCTGTCTGAAAAGGCGTTGTAGCTACACTGGACCTGATATCAGTGATAAGTTTGATGGGCAGTTGTTTGCAGTTAGTCCAGCCTGTTATTCGACTCATCAACCGCGAATGGTCTGGCAACAGTTTCAACAGCTGGTGTCCGGCTGATCCTGCTTATGAAACTCTGCTTTGTGATTTATAACTATTTTCCGCATGGAGGTCAGCAGCGTGACTTCCTGCAAATTGCCACCCGTTGCATGCAACGCGGACACGAGGTCAAGGTGTACACCCTGGAATGGCAGGGTGAGATTCCGGTAGGCATGGATCTCACGCTGTCTCCGGTCAAGGCTCTCAGCCGACTTCGGCGGTTTCAGCGATTCAACGAGTGGACGGCACAGCAGCTGACAGTCGAGGAGGCAGACTTGGTTGTCGGATTTAACAAGATGCCGCATCTGGATGTGTACTTTGCGGCAGATTCCTGTTTTGTCGAGAAGGCGGAAAACCAGCGCGGACTGTATTACAGACATACGCCTCGTTATCGCCACTTTACCACTTTTGAGGAGGCCGTCTTTGGTGCCGACAGTTCAACGCAAGTGCTGCTTCTGTCTGCTTTGCAGCGCAAAGGTTATCTCAATTACTATCCCTGTAGCAAATCCCGTCTCCATTTGTTGCCGCCGGGCCTGGCGGAAGATCGCCGGGTGAAGAAGCGTGATCAGCAGTCAAGGCAGTCCCTGCGTATTGAGTTCAACTTGGCTGACAACCAACTTCTGTTGTTGCAGATTGGTTCCGGTTTTACCGTCAAGGGAGTGGACCGTGCACTTAGGGCCATAGCTTGTCTACCTCGGGAGTGGAAAGCAAAAGTTCACTACATGTTAATCGGTCGAGGCAGACCTCAGCGCTATCTGAGGTTGGCAAAAAAGCTTGGAATTGGTCAACAATTGACTGTACTGCCAGGTCGCGATGATATCCTGCGCTTTCTGACTGGTGCTGATCTGTTGTTGCATCCCGCTTACCAGGAGAGTGCAGGTTATGTTTTGCTGGAAGCGGCGGTTGCCGGACTACCGGTACTTACCACAGGCAGTTGCGGTTATGCCTGTCACATAGAGCAGGTGAGAGCGGGAGAGGTTTGTACAGAACCTTTTCAGCAGTCAGAACTAAATGCTCGACTGTTATCCATGTTGCGTAATCTTGATACGGCGGCGTGGTCAGAAAACGGGCTGGCCTTCGGTGCCCATCCTGAGCTTTATCGCAAATACGATACGGCAGTTGAGTTACTGGAGCAGTTTGGCGAGTCAGGGCAGCGGCAATCATGATCACGAAAAAGTAGCTTAATCTGCTGAGATTGAGACCTGCTGAAGCAGCGATTTAGGTCAGACAACAACACTGAGCGGCTATCTTATGACTAGGTAGTAAAGATGAGGAGTGGGCCCTATGACCAATGTAACTCTGGGGCTGGCTGGTGCTATCGGGCATGATCCGGCGGCGGCCCTGATTGTTGATGGCAAACTGGTAGCGGCTATCGAGGAAGAACGGCTTATCAGGCGCAAACATGCCAGTAATGAAATGCCCTTACAGGCGGCACGAAGGTGCCTGCAGATGGCAGGCATTCATCCTTCGGCAGTGACCCATGTGGCGATTCCCTATGCACCAGTGTCTCTATTCAGCCGGGCTCGTTGGCACTATGCCTGGCGTAACTGGTATGCGCCGGACCGCAGCATTGACGGGCTGTTGAATGGAAACCGGCGTTATAGACGATACAGAAAGCAGCTGCAAACCTTCCTGCTGAAACTGAACGTCCCGCCGGATCGGGTGCAACTAGTGCCTGTAGAACACCAACTGGCGCATGCCAGCAGTGCCTATCATCTGGCAGAAACCAAATAGCCCACGGCAATATTCTGCAATGCCGCTCGGGGTGAATATGCGTCAATTTATCTGGGCCGGGCAGAAGGAGGTAGGATTCGTAAAATCAAGTGCTTTTATCATCCGGATTCCCTATGCGGCATGTATGCCGCTATGACGGACTATCTGGGATTCGAGATTCTTGATGGCGAGCAGAAGGTAATGGGAATTGCCGCCTATGGCGACCAGGAGAAATACGACCTGTCGTGGCTGGCCAGATTTGATGGAAAGGATTTCAGAGTAGATACACGCCTGATTACCACCATTGGTCTGAGACGTTACAAGGCAAGATCAAAAGGCCATTACTTCAGTGCCAAACTGGTTGAAAAACTGGGACCAAGACGAGTCGGTAATTTGCTGGAGGATCCTTATGTGCATTACGCCGCGGCCATTCAGAAACTTTATGAGGACATCGCGATCGGGCTTATCGAAACTTATCTTGCGGAGACACTTAACGAAAGTGGTCGAATCGCCTTAGCGGGGACAGGAGCAATGAATATTCGGCTCAACCAGCGCATCAGGGCGCATCCTCTGGTAGAAGAGGTGATTGTTCATCCAGCCTGTGGTGATTCCGGCACCGCCATTGGCGCTGCAGCATGGGCCGTAAGAGCCGCTGGCCTGAGCATTGAGCCGGTGACCCACATGAGAATGGGTCCATCCTTCAGTAACAATGAATGCCTGAGAGCTTGCATGGCGTTTGAGAAAATCCTGCTATGGGAAACAGTCGAGAATCCCCACAAGAAGGCGGCCGAGTTACTTGCAGCTGGGGAACTGGTGGCCTGGTTCCGCGGAGCTATGGAGTTTGGTCCTCGTGCCCTAGGCAATCGCAGCATTCTCGCCAGCCCTATCCGGCACGGTGTCATTGATGCTATCAATCAGAAGGTGAAATTTCGTGAACAATGGCGACCTTTTTCACCCAGCATCCTTGAAAGTGTCGCCGAACAGATGTTGCCGGATGGAGTCCATGATGAGTATATGCTGTTTAACACAGCGGTGGACTGGCAGTGGCAGCAACGATATCCGGCCATTGTGAACCGCGATGGCAGTACTCGCGCCCAGGTGGTTCGACAGAAGAATAACCCGGACTTTCACCGCCTGCTGGTCTGTTTTCAGCAAAAGTCTGGACATGGCCTGTTGATCAATACCAGTCTAAGCCGTCCCGGTGAGGCGTTGATCTGTACCCCGGGTGATGCGCTTAACATGTTTACGGGTACTGATCTGAATTACATGATCATGGAAAATGTGTTGGTCAGTAAACGTAAGATCAGCCAAAAATGGCAATAACTCTGGTCATAGGCGCATGGTGTAAATTTTACCGATCAGACTAAAATAAGCTCTTCTCAGAAAACGGCTAGCCGTCGCAGACTCGGGGTAAGGCAGCCATATCTCACTAAATCAGGGCGGATCAATACGCCGATAAACGGCTGCTCTGGGTGTGTCGACCGGAAAGGTGGCAAGCGGCTCAAGGTAGGGACTGAGCACTGGGTCTGCAACCAGCTCAGTCATTTCGTAAAACAACTCAATGGCAATAAGATCACCTGGAATTGTTGCCAGCACTTGCTCCCGTGTGAGCATTCTCTCAACCTCATCATAAGCTGCAACCTTGCCTGAGAAATAGGCAATCGTATGATTATTGGTAAGGACATGACTATTCGGCTCGGTTTCCCGATTCAGATAAATAGCAGTCTCTAGCAGCCAATCTCGCGGCTTGCCAAAACTGATAGTGGAATCAATCACACAATACAGAAAAAAAAGTCCCAGAAAAACAATCCCAACCCTGGTCCCGGATCTGCCCATTACACGGCCCAGAATGGCAGAGACAACAAAAGGCAGTTGCACGGCCAGCATCAACGCCAGCACCATGCCATAGCGGCTGGACAGATAGCGGGTAACAAAAAGAAATACAAAGAGGATCAGGGTATTGATTATTAGCCAAGCCCATATAGGCAGCAGCTGTTGGTCATCCAAGCGCAAGTGTCGTCGAAACCAGCCATAGGCCAGTAACCAAAAGTAGGGACCGCTAATGGCATAAAATATATTCATGAACAGCACCACCAGTAGCCCTGTGGCGATCACAGCAGTGAGGTACTGGCGGGAGAAGGCGGCGGCATAGTCACCGAAAACCACCCTGGCTGCAGCAATGCTATCGGCCTCCGAAGGATTGATGGCATTGATCAGGAACGGCTGATAGACCGAGACAAACTCCATTAAAAGGGCAATCACATCAATGCCAACCAGCCGCAGAGTGAACACCACCACGCTCCCCGACCCCACCATAACACCAGTCAAGATCAGAAAATCCCTCAAGTTTCTGCTAATGTCCTGGCGGCGGTCAAAAAGCAGGCAAATTGGGGTCAACAACAGATACAGCATTGCCTCGGCGCGAAATATCAAGGCCAGACTCACAGCCAGAACAAAGCTGATGCCATGTCGAAGTTTTCGGCCTCTGAAATAAAGCAGGAACTGCCATAAGCCAAGTGTCAACAATGCCCAGAAGCCTGTATCTCGAATTATCATATAGCGATATTCATTCAGCTCTGGAAACACCAGCACGATCAGTGCCGCCATCCAGACCACGGATATGGAATCGTCAATGGTCTTTACCACACTGACAAAGGAATAAACCAGCAAGGCATGGAACAGGGCATTTAGCAGATAAGCGGCAGTAAACAGGGAAAACCCCAGCTGACTGAACAGTCCAATAGCGATGGAATAGCCAGCCCAGCTGTAATGATCCAGCGCAGCCATTATTCCCTCATTTAGAAAAATGTCAGCCGTGCGTATGTAGGTATAGGCGTCATCGTTGGGAAGCTGGGGCCAGACCAAGGTGTAAACAGACAGAAATGCGCTGGCCGCCACAGCTAGCCACCGCACATCATAGTCCTGCCATCTGAAGTCACGCATCATTGGTATGGGTTTCTGTTGCTGCCCGGTGGTGGCGTTTTGAAACGCTTATGCAACCACAAATACTGATCTGGCTGTTGGCAAATGGCATTTTCTACCAACTGGTTTATGATCTTACCGTCCATAGCATCATCCCCGCTGGGGTAATTATCGAGCACTGGACTGAAATGAATCTCATAACCTGAGTTGTCCGATCGCCGATAGTGACTGAAGAACAGGACTGGTGAATTGTTGAATCTGGCAAAGCGACTTCCAGCGGTGATGGTGGCTGCGAGGTTACCAAAGAAGGGTGCAAAAACCGAATGCTTGGCCCCATAATCTTGGTCTGGTGCATACCATAGCAACTTGCCCTGCTTCAGGCAGCGCATAGCTCCACGAATATCCTTTCTCTCATAAACCCCCTGATATAAACGACGTCTACCGTTGAACATGAATGCATCAAACAACGGATTTTTGTCATTGCGCCTGTAGGTGCAGTTCAACTCGCCAAATAGGCTGAACAGACATCCGGCTATCTCGAACGTAGTCTGATGTGAACCTATGAGGAGAACACCACGGCCTTCTGCCAATGCCGCTTCCAAGTGTTCCATTCCATGTAACCTTACCCGGTTCCGGAATCGTTCCTTGTTTCCGCACCAGGCAATGCAGATTTCGATGAGACCAATACCATTTGAAACAAAGGTTCGTCTGACTAGTTTCCGCTGCTCTGTAGCACTTAGTTCGGGGAAGCACAAAGCGATATTAACTTCACAAACATGTCGGCGGCTTGGGGCAAGATAGAAGGAAAGTATACCCAGCAGTTGTCCCAGCCAGATCTGTAGGGCAAAGGGCAGACCTGCGACTGCACGCATGCAAATGATGCCGATCCAGGTAGGCCAATGGCGCAGTGACCTGAACTGACGTAGATCAATGGGACGACTAGGCACAGACAGGTGCTTTTGTTTGCGTTTTGGGTTCAATGGGCACATTGTAGCAGAGGCGGTCGGATGTAACTGTCTGTCCTGTCCTTTTGCTACTTACGATGGAGCTCTTCCATCTTGAGGTCAATTTACCTTGGCATAAATCCTGTCTGAAGTCCTGCACTTCAATCTGCTTCCTTATCTGTCATTAAGCTGTTACGGGCTTAAAAGTAGCGCGCTGTGCTAGAATCTTTCGCCATAATCACAGAGCAGAGAGTGCGGTTCGCAATTGTAGCCATGGAGATAACGTGAAACTGGAAATGCCACCTTTTCAGGAGGCAAGACTGCTGGTGGTCGGGGATGTGATGCTCGATCGTTACTGGCATGGCAGTGCAAACCGGGTGTCACCGGAAGCCCCGGTGCCGATTGTTAGGGTTGGCAGTCAGGAAGCCCGACCCGGCGGTGCGGGCAATGTGGCCCTAAATGTGGCGGCCTTAGGCTGTGCTGCACGCTTGCTCGGTGTGGTGGGAAACGATGCGGCAGCCGATGAACTAGATACTCGCTTGCAGGCTGCAGGGGTATATTGCGACTTCATGCGTACTGCGGACAAGCCCACCATCACCAAATTGCGCGTGATTAGTCAGCAGCAGCACCTTATCCGGGCTGATTTTGAAGAGCCATTCGAGGCCAGGGATGTGGCTGCCTTGCCGGACAGGGCTGCGGCACTAATTGGTGACATCAAGGCAGTTATTCTATCGGACTATGCCAAGGGAGCTCTGCAGGATACTGGAGCCTTGATTACGCTGGCTCGTTCCCGAGACCTGCCAGTGATCGTGGATCCAAAGGGCACTGCTTTCGAAAAATATCGGGGTTCCACCCTGATCACGCCTAACCTAAACGAATTTGAAGCTGTGGTAGGCCCCTGTGCCAACGAGCAGGAACTGGTCAGTAAGGGTCTTGCTTTGGTCAGTGAACTGGAACTGCAGGCAATGCTTATTACCCGCGGCGAATCTGGCATGACTCTGATCCGACCGGGTTTGCCTGAATTGCATTTGCCAGCGCGTGCCCAAGAAGTTTTTGATGTCACAGGTGCCGGCGACACGGTAATTGCAGTATTGGCCTCGGCATTGGCAGTTGGTGAGAGTCTGGCTGACGCAACGGCACTGGCCAATCTGGCGGCCAGTCTGGTTGTTGGTAAGTTGGGCACCGCCGCTATCAGTGGACCAGAACTGCGTCGGGCCATAGTAGGCGAGGTGGATTCAAGTCGCGGGGTAATGACATCGGAGCAGCTTGCGATTGTTGTTGAGGATGCACGTTCTCAAGGCGAAGTCATTGTCTTCACCAACGGTTGCTTTGACATTATACATGCTGGTCATGTTGGGTATCTGACCGCTGCCAGAAAACTGGGTGACCGTCTGGTGGTTGCCTTGAATGACGATGATTCAGTCCGGCGACTTAAGGGACCAGGCCGTCCCATCAATCCCCTTGAAAGACGAATGGCAGTGCTGGCAGGGCTGGAGGCCGTGGACTGGGTGGTTAGCTTTGAGGAGAACACTCCAGAAGCCCTGCTGGAATCAATTAAACCTGAGGTGCTGGTTAAAGGTGGCGACTACACAGTGGATCAGGTGGTTGGAGCATCGTATGTGCAATCCTATGGTGGTGAAGTGCGGACCCTGGATTATCTTGATGATTGTTCCACCTCGGAGATTGTCGAGAAAATGCGGCAGAATGAAGACTAACTTGACATCAAATTTACTGCCTTGACATTAGTACGCAGATGATTGGGGTTGATGGTGCCCAGGATTACACTACTTACCCCTGGGTTGGACAACGCAAACATTAGTGCCTTGCCAGCATTGTCCATTGCAACGGAGGCATTGGCCGATGTAGAGATTGTCGGCAAGGCGAGATGACCACTTTGCAGGGCTTTCTTGACCAGCAATCCCTTGTGATGCGCTGCTGCATAATCAATCACCTCGGACTCTGCTGTGGTTGAGGAGTTATAGGTAACCATTGCTATGTCCATTAACTCCAGTGTCCGCAAACCACCCGCAACAGTCTTGCTGGACATTCCGATACTGCGCACCAACCCTCTGTTCTTCATGCGCTGTAGTGTGTCGACGCAATCTGTATTCTCAAGTATGGACAGATCATTGCCATCGGAATGAATGAGCACCACATCCAGATAATCGGTTTGCAGTTCCCGGAGACTGCGTTCTATGCTTTTTCGCACATGGTTTTCATGGAAGTTGAAAACTGATTTGCCGTCAATAAATTCTTCGCCAACCTTGCTGCACAGAACCCATGCATCACGATTGGTCAGCAGGCGGCCCAGACGTCGTTCACTTGAACCATAGGCAGGTGCCGTATCCAGCAAATTGATTCCGAGGTCACTGGCCAGAGCCAGCAGCTCCTGTATAGCGCAGTCTGTCGGCAGAGGATAATTGCTTGGGTATTTAACTTGCTGGTTGCGGCCAAACTTCACAGTCCCCAACCCAAGGCAAGAGACCGAGAGACCAGTATTCCCGAGGGGTCGCCGAGCCAGTTTAGTCATTGCAGGTTCACAAATTGCTACAGCTTCTATCCTGGTCGGGCCAGTGTTCCCATCGGGTTCGACCAGTTGGTGGCAGCGGCAGGTGCTGGCGCAGTCCGCAGACTGCTTGTAACTCAGTTTTTGTCAGGGTACTGTTCCGCAATTGATCAAGCAGTTTGTCGGCCAGAGAAGGAATGAGTGTAAATTTGGTTGGGAATACCACAACAGCGTTATTCTGCTCAATGAAAACTGCATCATCTGGCCGTTGACGGTTTATCATCCGGGCCTCGGCACGGTCAATATGAAAGCTGCTCCAGTTGGCCTTATCAAGCTCAAGCCATGGGAAAAACAGCAGCAGTTGTTGTCTGGCAGCGGCTATTTGTTGATCCATAGTTTTGCCGACACCTGACTCGGCAAGCTCACCACCCAGATACCAGACTGTTTGGCCATTGGCATCGTAGTGGGTGGTGATTGTGAGTATCGGGGTCAGGCTTAAATCATGGCTGATACAGTGCACATACAGGGGCGGCAAGGCTGGATGTTTCAGCATTACCATGTGGAGTGGACGCCTCTGCATGGCTATGGCTTCGATACCGGTACGGTTCATTAGGTCCGCATTTCCCTCTCCCGCACTAAATATACACTTTTGGCAGTTGATCATCAGGGAGCTGTCGGCAAGCCGAATGGCTACACCTTGTATTGACTGATCTGCAGCCTGTATAAAGTTGATTCGGTCAGCTGTGGTGTGAAAGAGGGAATGCTCCTGGTCTCTAACCAGTTCTGTAATCAGGCTGGTGGAGTCAATCACAAAATCCGGTAACTGATACAACTGGCCCTTCCCAGTAGCCGGGTCGAAAAAAGCTGGCCGCTGTTCTCTGCTGACAGCTACGATTCGTCCTTGCAGGCTCTTGCTGCCAAGGAAGGTTTTGATCTTTGAGCGAAGGCTTGGGGCTGACCACATGAAGTAGTGCTCACTCAGGACCTTGACCCGACGCAGATCCATCGCATCGTCGCCAGCGAGGCAACGGTGCCAACGGGCGGGCATGTTGGCGATGGTGGTGGCTGCTTTGGTCAGATTGCCACCGAGTGCGTACTTGAGTCCACCATGAATGATTCCTTGGGAAGCCAAGGTTTGTCCGCCACCAAGTTGTGCGGTTTCAATCAGGATGACGTGGTAGCCCGCCAGTCGCAGTCGTTTGTGCAACCATAGTCCGGCCAGACCACCACCAAAGATGACTATATCGGTTGAATAGCTTAGAGTCATTGGTTACCTTTGCATGCATGAGTATCAATGTGAAACGCATTTCACATTCATTCAATTCAAAGCATATCGACATCAGGCTTGGTTTTCCATGAATGGATAGCATCGGAAAATCAGGCCAAGTCCATTTAGGAAACTCTTAAACCTATGCCGCAGTTGTTGCGTCAAATTTATAGTATTCTGTTGCTGCTGGCAGTTCCCTTCATCCTGCTTCGTCTGTATATCAAGTCCTTGTCCAACCCAGCTTATCGGCAGCGAATTGGAGAACGCTTTGCACACTTTACTCTGCCGACAGATTGGCCCGCTGGCAGACGTACGATTTGGATCCATGCTGTGTCGGTTGGCGAGGTGGTGGCTGCTTCACCGCTGGTCAAGGAATTGCAACAGAACAATATCAACATCGTGATAACCACCACAACACCAACCGGCTCTGATCGGGTACGGACTTTGTTTGCTGATTCCCTATTTCATGTCTATGCCCCATACGATCTGGGATGCCTGGTCAGTCGGTTTTTGGTCACTTTGTCGCCAGCGATGTTGATACTGATGGAAACTGAATTGTGGCCGAATCTGTTACATCAGGCAAAACTGCGGGGGATTAAAACCTTGCTTGCCAATGCCCGATTGTCGGAGAAATCAGCCACAGGGTATCAGCGTTTTGCCAGCCTGACCCGGATGATGTTACAAAATCTGGATCATATTGCCGCCCAGGCACAGGCAGATGCAAATCGTTTCGAACGGCTGGGTGCGAGACCGGAAAGTATCAACATCACGGGCAGCTTGAAGTTCTATGTTGATGCTGTGTCGGGAACTGACAGTAAAGCGCGAATTTTTTCTTCCATAAAGGCCAGTGGGCGGTCAGTTATTGTCGCTGCCAGCACGCGTGAGGGAGAGGAGAGCAAGGTACTTGCGGCGTTTAACCAACTCTTACTCTCTGCTGTTGCCCCTCACAAGCCACTGCTATTACTGATACCGAGGCACCCCGAGCGGTTTGATGCAGTGGCAAGGCTAGTAAGCGGGGTCGGACTTGGACTGCAGCGGCGTAGCGAAGACTCGGAATTGAAAACTTCCACAGATGTTGTGCTCGGTGATTCCATGGGTGAGCTACTCGCTTGCTATCGGCTGGCTAACATTGCCTTTGTTGGTGGCAGTCTGGTGAATACCGGATGTCAGAATGTACTGGAACCGGCCGCACTGGGTCTGCCCATTGTAGTTGGCCCATCTCAGTTTAATTTCGCCAGTATTTGTGCACAGCTTGCAACTGCTGATGCACTGATTACTGTTCAGCATTCTGAAGAGCTGGCTTTGGTACTGCAACGACTGCTAGCGGACCCAGTTAAATGCCAGGCCATGGGAAAGGCTGCCATATCATTGGTGCAGGATAATCGCACAGCCCTACCAGCGCTTATGGCTATAATAGACAGCCTTTAAGAATGAACTATTTATTATTCTTCCATTCTGTTATGAGCTTTTAAGTTACTTTGTATTATCGTTTTGGATTGTGGCTATATCGTTCCACAAATCGTCAATTTCGTCTGCAAGATTGTCAATTCTTTCGTTTATACGATTGACATAAACAAAACTGACTATTGCTATAAGAGCGGGTAATGCAACTCCAATAATGCCCATGAATATTGCAATAATCTGTAATTGAAGTGTAATATCAATTTCCTTTTTAGTTTGTATTCTCACCCTCGTCGGGTGGGTCTACCCTTTTTTGCTTGTTTATTCTCCCAAGTCAACGCTGCATCCTTAGTTGTTTTTCGCCCCACCTGCCTTATGTGCCCTGTCTCTCCATAGGTTGATTGATGTTCTTGCTCCCTTCGCTCCAAGTTGTTTGTAATCCCGGTATGAACGATCTTGTTACCTAGCTTAAAATGGTATTTGTAAGTATCTCTCGGCATAATTAAGTCCCGCTTAGGGTTCATATCTTTGGGGAAATTGTGCATTAAAATCAGCAAGCCTGAAAAATCTCACTAATGCTCGAGCTTGAAGCGGGTCTCCAGTTGCTTCTTCGTTGGTTCCCTGTTCTCGAATCGGACATTTGTGCGTCCGCCAAGCATGGCCTTCACCACCTCGGTAAAGTCTCGCTCGGTGATCGGCTCGTGCTCTTCCCTGTCGAACTGTTTGCAGTGGCAGTTGGTTATGATTGCTAACATTGAGCAAGAGTATTAACAGCATGGCCGTGCGCCAAAACGCTCTCAGAATATCTGTGAGATGGCAGATCGGCTGATTCCAGCAAACACATACATTGAACTTTTTTGGGTTCATACTAAAGCCGTAACGATGAAAATAACTCAAAACTTGATGAGAATTAAGTTGTTTGTACCTGTTTGGCACGCAGGGAAATTAGTTCACTTCGCAATGCAGCAGCAAGAACATCATAGACTTGCGCTTGTGGGGAGCCTAATTCATAGGCTATCTTGGATATATCAGCACCCAGTTCTCCGCTGTCTGCAAATTTGCCATGCACCCACCCAAAGCAAAAATTCTCTATCTCGTAATCTTCTTTGTGCGCTAAGTCATTGCTAAATTGCGGAGCTTTAAATTTTGCCCATTCTTTTGCGTGAACAGCTTCGGCAATTTCATTACCATGATCTGTAAGAGTTAAAGGGCTACCTGGAGCAATTGCTGGTTCAGGTCCAAAAATATGGCCGATAATTCGGCTGATTTTTATTTTGATGTCCGCTATGTCTTTTTTTAGAGTCTCTGCTGTATCTACCCCCGTGTTAACCTTTTGAAGCCACATTCCAATACGAATCGAACTCCACATAATACCAATCGATGCAGCAATTGCCCCAATATACAGAATATTGAAATCCATTGAACTCTCCAGGCTTGTTTGTCTTTGATGAACTTGCCATTTGTTTGGTGAAATCGTCCATGCCTGTCGACTGCATGGCAGAAAATTGTAGCAGGCGGCTGGAAGTCCTGCAATAGACCAGAGTATTTTAAAAGTCCACTGCGCTGACCGTAACTCATCTTCAATAGTTTCGCCATAAAATTTCGATTTTGACCTTATTTTTGAGCCCCTCTGAGTGTTGAAACCCATGAAAAGAACCATGGGTGGATTGAATGTCCCCACTGCGCAGTCGTTGAACTGACTGACCCGAAATGGGATGATTACACAACCCTGTATGGACGTCGTCAAGCGATTCGCATTGAACGAGAGCGAACGAAAATCAGCGAGGAAAAGGTGATCACGCACAATATCGAAGTGACTTGGGCTCTCACTTCACTTGGCCCTAAAGAGGCAGGCCTCGAGGAGTTGCTAAAACTAGTGCGTGAGCACTAGAGCATTGAAAACAAACTCCATCACATATGCGATTTTCCAATGACGAGGACTAATGCTCAAGCTTGTCGTTGCTCCCTGATTACGACTGAAAAAGGGTAAATTTCACCATCAAACGAATTGCCAATGCTATCGAGCTAACCATCATTGCAAAGGAAATGGACTCAGGGCCGACTATTGAATGTTTCTGTGCAATACACTTAAACTCTTGCAAAAATCAGCAATTTCACCCGTATCTAATGAACCAGTGGTCTTGTGTTATAGGTATTGAGCGATTCTCAACTGAGCCATTTCCGCTATCCTGCTTTTAGAATTCTTAGCCTGCTGAAAATCCCTTGAATATGCTGGCTCTAAATACTAGCTACATTGCTGTCTATGGTTAGGTGGTAACTTAGATTCAGTTGTTTTCAATCTAGCCAGGTTAGTAACTTGTTAGACAATCGGTGCACGAGTTAGGTTTTCAACACCAGAAGCCAGCACGCAGACATTATCCTCTATACGAACACCACCAAGAGGAATCAATTCCTCAACCAATGACCAGTTGATAAGTTTGCCCCTATCCGAGTTGCGCTCAGGCTCCAGTAACAGAGGAATGAAGTAGCAACCAGGCTCAATGGTCAATACCATGTTCTCCACCATCTCCCGGGTGTTTCGCAGCATCGGTGAATGATCCGGCGGAGCCAATAAATCGCCTTGCTCGCTCTGCAAGTGACCGCCACAATCATGCACCTGAATCCCCAATAGATGGCCCACACCATGAGGCATAAACAATTGAGGGATCTGTTGCTCTATCAGCCCTTCCAATGAACCTCGGCAAATATCCAGAGATACCAGCAATTCACCAAGTCGAGACAAGGCACTGAGATGGATCTCAATGTAAGACTTGCCTGGCCGCACCTCTGCCACCAGAGCCTGCTCGATGGAATCCATGCCATCACGCAAGGCCCGTAATGTCGGGTGGCCTGTTTCCTTTAATGTAGTGCGGGTGATGTCAGAGCCGTAACCCCTAACTCGGTAACCCGCATCGATCAGCAGTAACTGACTATCGCTCCCGGGGATCCGCCTTTTGTACTGGTAATGCAGGATCGCCGACTTCTCATCCAGAGCAACAATGTTGGTGTACGGTGTTTCATCTTCCAATATTTTGCAGGCACTCAGATAATTCAGATGGATGTCATACTCACTGCCACCAGCCAGAAAACATTCCCGTGCTGCCTGGTGTCCCACCATGGCGAGGCGATTTGCCTCTCGTAACTGCACCAACTCATAGTTAGTCTTGCAGGCACGGTGGTAATCCAGAAAATGCAGCAACATCTTGGGATTGATGCGAGACTGATCCAGGCCCAATACTGCCGCGCGTTCAGTGGATGCACCGCAGTAGACAAATCGCCCATGTGGTAAAACGTCAGACAACTGATCAACGCTGGCAAGCCGGTGTATTTCAAAGTTGTCATGCCATAGCGGATCGTCCTGTATGTCCTGTTCATACCAGTAGTCCGGCGGGACTATTTGGATATAACTCGGTTGCTCCCCGGGGCGAATCAACAGGAATTGATCGGGGCGATTGGCTGATAACCAGTGCAGAAAATGGCCATAGGCCTGGAAACTGATACCCCTGTCATCTCCGTAGTAATGCTGTTCAATACCGCTATGTAGCAAAATACCGTCTGCACCTATCCCACCTTTCGTCAACGCTTCCAGGCCACGGGTGTAAACTGACAACAATTGTGTTATGTGTGCTTTATACAGGTCGGCAATCATCTGAGAACTCACTGAAAATCTCCATCTTTAGTCTGTAATCTGGATCTGTTATTCTCTCCAATTATATGGTCTCTGGTAATTA